>NZ_JBIUTD010000011.1:0-96283 GCF_044741705.1 Kitasatospora sp. NPDC088134
CCCTGTCTTCATGCACGGCGGGCGACAAGATCGCCCGACCGAGTTTCCTCAGTCGAACCCGTGTCCACCGTGATCGATACAACAACGGCTTCTCAGACCTAGCCAGATCGTAGGTCAGGCGGATCTTCCTGACCGTATCCGTGCTCTCGACCAGCACACCGCTGTGCGGTCCCTCGATGTATGCCACGTCAGGGCTTCCATCGGCAAACGACAGCAGGGTCAACGAGCCTTCAAGGGCTGCATGTGCGCCACTCGCGTACGGGAGCGCCTGGACAAGCACTACTCTTGAGCGGATCAGGTGTGCCAAGTGGCGCAGTTGACGAGCCATCACGGCAGGTCCGCCAACAGGACGGCGCAGCGCGGCTTCGTCGATCAGCCACCACAACACCGGCCTTGTTGGACCCGCCATCAGGTCCATGCGCGACAACCGTGCTGCGACTTTGCTCTCGATGTCGGCATCCGACGCCAGCGGCAACGCCGACTGGAACACCTCCCACATGTACTCCTCGGTCTGCCCGAGACCCGGGATCAGTAGCGCGAAGTACCCGAAGATCTCCGACGCCTTCGGCTCCAGCCCGGCGTACGTTTTGAAGTAGTCCGGGAACGGCCCTCGCACGACGTGCGGCCACAAGCGGCTGAACAGGCCGCCCGTTTCGAGCGCCCCATCGAGCCGCTCCGCGAACTCCAAGGTCGGCGATCGCCGCGCAGTCTCCACCTGGCCGACCAACGACCCTGTGTAGCCAAGCACTTCACCCAGGGCTTCCTGGCTCAGCTTCGCCGAGATGCGGACCCGTCGAAGCTCGGTCCCGAACAGGGCCGCTATCGATGACGCCGGGTCAAGTTCTCGCGGGCTCGGCAAAGTCCCTCGTCTCACAGATCGGCTGTTGAACTCCAAGCCCTACCGATCGTAGCGCCCCATACCGAAGCTGTAACCGTCGCCGATCCCCGGATGCATCGGCGGGGCGCCTGCGCCGCCCGCAATGCCGCAAGACGTCCCGACGCCGCCTGTTCATTCTTCAAGTCCGTTGAAAGCGAGGGAAGTTCTATGAATTCCATCCGTAAAATCGCGGTCGTCACCGGCGGCCGGTCCGAGGAACGGGACCGCTCGCTCCTCTCGGGAAAGGCCGTGCACGAGGCCCTGGCCCGGATGGGAATCGCGCACACCGTTCTTGATGCCTCCGCCCCGGAGTTCGTCGAGAACGTGAAGGGCGCCGACTTGGCGTTCATGGCCATCGCCGGCCAGTACTCCGAGGACGGCAAGCTCCAAGGACTCCTCGACAGCCTCGGCACCCCCTACACCGGGTCCGGGGTGCTGGCATCCGCGCTCGGCATGCACAAGCCGACCGCGAAGCAGCTCGTCCACGCCGCCGGCGTCCCCGTGCTCCCCCACCTCATCGCCCAGAGCGGCGACGACCCCCGCCTGGTGGCCGACCAGGTTGCCCAGTGCCTCGGGTTCCCCGTCATCGTCAAGCCCGCCTCCGAGGGCGGGTCGATCGGAATGACGATCATCCGTGAGACCGGCGCGCTCGCGGCCGCCATCGGCGACGGACGCGAATGGCTGATCGAGCCGTTCGTCACCGGCACCGCCGTGACCTGCGGCATCATCACCCGCGACGGCAGGACCGAGGCGCTGCCGCCCCTGGAGACCCTGCCGACCGACGCCGAGTTCTACGACTACCGGGCCAAGCGCAACCCCGACGGCCACCGCTACCGGTGCCCCGCCGAGCTGCCGCCGTCCACGATCAAGGCCATCCAGGACGCCGCGGTGAAAGCCCATGATGCGCTGTCCTGCCACGGGTACTCCAGCTCGGACTTCATGGTCACGGCGACCGGCGAACTCCACTGGCTGGAGATCAACACGCTGCCCGGCCTGTCCCCGCAGGGCAATCTCGCCACCATGGCCAACGCCGCCGGGTACAGCTACGACCAGCTCATCGGCATGATCATCGCCTCCGCCCACCGCGACGGGTACCGGCCGTGAAGCCCGCCGAGCTGCCCGTCGTCGCGGCCGACGTCCACGACGCGCGGCGCCGGCTGCGCGGCATCGCCGCCGTCACCTCCGCCCTCAACCACCACGCCATCGACAGCCGGGCCGGCCGCCGGGTCGCGGTCAAGGTCGAAGCCCTCCAACTGACCGGCTCGTTCAAGTTCCGCGGCGCCTACAACGCCGTCGCCGCACTGTCGCCGGACGTCCGGCGGCGCGGCGTGATCGGGGCGTCCTCCGGCAACCACGCGCAGGCCCTGGCCCTCGCCGGGCAACTCCTCGAAGCCCCCGTCACGGTCGTCGTCCCCCACGACGCCCCGCCCGGGAAGATCGAGGGGGCGAGGTCCCTCGGCGCGGCCATCGTCCACTACGACCGCGACCGCGACGACCGCGACGAGATCACCGCCGACCTGGCCGCCGAACTCGGCCGCACGATCGTCCCCTCGGCGAACTCCCGCGACATCATGGCCGGAGCCGGCACCGCCACCCTCGAAATGCTCACCCAGGCCCCGGGGCTGAAGACCATCCTCGTGCCGGTCGGCGGTGGCGGCCTCGCCGCCGGCACCGCCGTCGCCGCGAAGCACATCGACCCCACGATCAAGGTCATCGGGGTCGAACCCGCCACCGCCGCCGACACCGCGATGTCCCTGCGGGCGGGTGCCATCGCCGAACTCTCCACCGTTCCCGGCACCATCGCCGACGGACTCCGCCACACCGCCCCGGCCCCGCTGCCGTGGGCCGTCAACCGGGTGATGCTCGACGGCATCGTGACGGTGACGGACGATCAGATCCGTCGGGCCATGGCCACGGCGTTCGAGTACCTGAAGGTGGTCGTCGAACCTTCCGGGGCCGTGGCCCTCGCTGCCCTGACCGTTCTCGACCCGGGCACCCACCCGGTCGGCGTGCTCATCACCGGCGGCTCCGTGGGCATAGGTTCCTTCCACCGGCTCACCAGCACCCCGGAGGAACCCACCCGTGTCTGACCGCCCGCAGGCCCGCCACGCCGTCCCCACCGTCACCCAGTACGCCAGCCCCGACCTGATCGGCGCTGTCGCCTACCACGACCGGCCGAAGGCCGACGATCCGAACTGGGCGGTCTCCGGAGCACCCGACCGGGAGAGCTACGCGTACTGGGCCGGGCGGTGGTGCGGCATGGCGTGCCTGCGGATGGCCCTGCTCGCCCGGGACGGTCACGCACCCACCCTCTGGGAGCTGCTGCACGGAGCCCTCAAGTGGGACGCCTACCAGCAACAGGCAGACGGGAGCGTCGCGGGCCTGTTCTACCGGCAGTTCACCGAGTACGCCGCCGACGCCTTCGCCCTTCCCGCCCGGGTCGTCACCGACCTGACCCCGACCCGCCTCGCCGCCGAGACCACGGCCGGGCATCTCGTCATCGCCTCCGTGCACAAGGAAATCCGCCGCCCCGACCGGCCGGCACCGGGACGAGGCGGCCACCTCGTCCTCGTCATCGGGCACGACAACGACCACGTCACCTTCAACAACCCCTCGGGCCACACCCCCGACACTGTCGCCGCACGCCTCCCCAGCAGCGACTTCGACCGCTACGCCGCCCACCGGGGCATCGTCCTCGACCTCACAGGAGCACCATGACCGCCACCACCGATCGCCGCACGATCGCCGGGCTGGCGGCGACGGACATCGACCGGCCTCGGTTCGTAGAGAGGGCGGCGCTCCGGCCGGTGATCGGCCGGTTGTTCCGCGGAGCCCCGGGGCCCGGCGGGTGCGGCTGCCGGGCCCCGGGGTGGTGCGGGGTGGGTCAGGGGGCGTAGAGCTGGAGTTCGGAGAGTTGTCCGGCGGGCCAGCCGGTGTTGCCGGTGATGGTGAGGCGGAGGTAGCGGGTGGGGGTGGCGGGGAGGGTGACGGTGGCGGTGTTGCCGGTGGCGGGGTCGAAGGTGTAGTTCGCGGAGCCGGTGAGGGTGGTGAAGGTGGTGCCGTCGGTGGAGCCCTGGGCGGTGAGGGTCTGGGTGCGGGTGGCCCAGGCGCTGCTCGGGGGGAGTTTGAGGACGGCCCTGGCCAGGGTGGTGGGGCAGCCGAGGTCGATCTGGATCCACTGTGGGAAGGCGTTGTTGGCGCTCTCCCAGTACGAGTTGGCGTCACCGTCGACCGCGTTGCCCGGAGCGTAGTTCTGGCTGGTGCCGGAGGCGGTCGTCGGCTTGCCCTGGGCGAGGTTGCCGCTGCTCGGGCAGGCCGGGCCGGTCGAGGCGGACGGCGACGGCGACGGGGAGGAGGTGGTGGTGCCGCCGAACAGTTGGAGTTCGGAGAGTTGTCCGGCGGGCCAGCCGGTGTTGCCGGTGATGGTGAGGCGGAGGTAGCGGGTGGGGGTGGCGGGGAGGGTGACGGTGGCGGTGTTGCCGGTGGCCGGGTCGAAGGTGTAACCCGTCGAGCCGGTCAGGGTGGTGAAGGTGGTGCCGTCGGTGGAGCCCTGGGCGGTGAGGGTCTGGGTGCGGGGGGCCCAGGCGCTGGCCGGGGGGAGTTTGAGGACAGCCTTGGAGAGGGCAGTGGGGCAGCCGAGGTCGATCTGGATCCACTGCGGGAAGGCGTTGTTGGTGCTCTCCCAGTACGTGTTGGCGTCACCGTCGACCGCGTTGCCCGGGCCGTAGTTCTGGCTGGTGCCGGAGGCGGTGGCGGGGCGGCCCTGCGCCAGGTTCCCGCTGCCGCTCGGGCAGGCCGGGCCGGTCGAGCCGGAGGGCGAGGGGGACGGGGAGGGCGAGGGCGAACCCGGGGCGGACGGGGACGGGGACGGCGAGGAGGTCGAACCGCCGTTCGCCGGAACGCCGTTGTACGTCCAGACCGGGGCCGGCCACTGGCCGGTGCAGGTCGAGCCGGTCAGGCCGGAATTGCCGCCGCCGTCGGTGAGTTGGAAGCCGGTGCCCACGCAGTTGTGGATCGGGGTCGCGGCCTGCGCGATGTTCTTCGCCCGGACGTTGGTCAGCTTCAGCTGTGCGTTGGCCTGCGCCTGGAACGCGTAGGTGCCCGCGCCGTCGATGTTCACGTTGGTCAGGTTGACGCCGGTGACGCCGCCCTCGATGGTCTGGATCGCCTCGTAGGAGCTGTCCAGGATGTCGGTGTCGGTGACGTTGATGGTCGCGCCGCTGATCGGCTCGTTCAGGCCGTCGAACCAGAGCGCCCCGACCCCGAACTGCCAGTTGTAGTCGCTGTTCCCGGTCCGGATCAGGGTGTTGCGGGCCGCGGTGATCGTCCCGGCGACGGCGGTTCCGTTGCCGGAGCTGACGCCGGGGTAGCGGTTGGCGATGTGCAGGCCGCCGCCGTTGGTGACGGTGTCCGCCATCACGTTGTCCGCGATGGTGAAGTCCTTGCCGCCGTACGTGACGATGTTGTTGGCGAGGATCGGCAGTACCACCGTGTTGTGGGTGAAGCTGTCGTTGACGTTGGCCACCCGCTCCGGCCAGGACGCCAGGCCGTCGTCGCCGGTGTTGCGCAGGAAGGTGTTGGTGACGGCCGAATTGGTCACGCCGGTGTGGAAGTTGACCCCGTCGGCGGTCTGGTCCAGGATCCGGCTGTTCTTGATGGTGAAGTGGTCCATCGGACCGTCCATCCAGGCGCCGACCTTGGTGTGCTGGATCCACAGGTCGTCCACCGTGGAGTTGGACATCGCGCCGCCCAGGCCGTTCACCTGGTCGTCGTCGACCCGCTCGCGGACGTCGCCGATGATCGCGAAGTCCTTCAGCGTGACGTTCTGGCTCGGACCGCCGGCCTCCTGCGGCCGGATCGCGCCGCCGTAGCCGCCGCCCGAGACGTACTTGCCGTAGACGCCCGCCGCCCGGTTCCGGTTGACCGGGTCACGGCCGCCCAGCACGCTGTACCAGGGACCCGCCCCGGCCAGCGTCACCCGGTCGACCACCACGTGGTCGTACAGGGTGAAGGTGCCCGGCGGGATGTAGACCGTCCGGCCTTGCGCCGCACCGGAGTTGACGGCGGCCTGGAACTTCGCGGTGGAGTCGGTGGCGCCGGT
This sequence comes from Kitasatospora sp. NPDC088134, assembly GCF_044741705.1. Classification (NCBI taxonomy): domain Bacteria; kingdom Bacillati; phylum Actinomycetota; class Actinomycetes; order Kitasatosporales; family Streptomycetaceae; genus Kitasatospora; species Kitasatospora sp. NPDC088134. The sequence goes on from NZ_JBIUTD010000011.1 coordinate 5,979, forward strand.
GGGGTCGGCGCCGAAGTCCGCCACCACGTCGATTGCGCCCGCGGGCTTGGCGATCGGCGCGGCGACGTTCTCGAAGTCCGCCAGGTCGACGGTGAAGCTGGGGGACTGCGCGGTGGACGACACCTGGAGGCGGACCTTCGTCCCGGCCGGGTAGCTGGCGCCCAGCAAAGTCCGGGTCTCGTCGAAGAAGTGGTGCGGGTTGGAGTCGCCCGGGTTGTTGTTGAACGGGTAACCGCCGTAGTACCAGCTGTACTTGGACGTCACGTCGACGCTCTTCAGCTTCTGCCCGCCGACCAGCAGGTCCAGCGAGGCGTCCCGTCCCTTGCCGTCGGGGGAGTCCGGCAGGCTGTAGCGGAAGTCGATCGCGTTGGCCGGCGCGGTGAGCGTGAACTCCACGTACTGGCCGACCGCGTCGAGCGTCACCGCCTGCCGTCCGGACGCCTCCGAGACCAGGTGGCCGTACAGCCGGTCCGGGCCGACCACGGTGCCGTTGGTGGCCGCGTACTCGGCCTCCTGCTCGACGAACGGGACGCTCGCGCCCCGATTGGGCACGCTCAGCGGGGAGAGCGTGGGAACGGCCGCGGCGTGCGCCGGCCCGGCGCCGACGAACGCCACCGCCAACAGACCTGCTGCGCCCGTGGCGAGAGCCGCCAACGAGGCGACGGCCCGCCTGGCGCGGGTGGGGGGATTCTGCATGGGGGACCGTGCTTCCTGCAGGGGGGAGGGCCCGGGTGGTGGCCGGGCGTGCCGAGCGTAGGCGCGGCCCGGCAGGAAGTCCACGGGTGCATGCAAAAAACATACAGATTGACGCAAGATCAGTTGCAAGGCGGCGAGGGAAGGTGACTGGCGGTGGTCGCGTCCGCACGGGCGGACAGGTCAGGGGGTGCCCTCCTCGGTGTCCGCCAGCACCGCGAGCAGCCGGGACCGGCACTCCGCGGCGAACGCCGGATCGCGCTCCCGGTAGTACGACAGACCCGCCACCCCCACCGCGATCGCCCAGGCCCGGGCCCGCAGCCAGGACTCCTCCCCGGCCCCGGCCGCCGCCCAGTACGCCCGCCGGGCCGGGGCGGGCAGGTCCCAGACCGGGGCGTGCTCGGCGTCCGGGAAGCCGATCGACAGGCCGCCGAAGTCGATCACCGCGTGCAGGGCGCCGTCCCGGACCAGCAGGTTGCTCGGCTTCAGGTCACCGTGCAGCCACACCCGCGGACCGGTCGGCGCGGGCAGCCGCAGCGCCTCCCGCCACCAGCCGTGCAGCCGCGCCAGATCCAGGTCCGGGTCGGTGCCCGCTCCCGCGGCCCGGACGGCCGCGAAGTCGCGCCGCACCCAGCCGTCGCAGGGCGCCAACTCGCCGCCCCGGTACCAGGACAGGCCCGCCCGCTCCTCCTCGGCGGGCAGCGGCAGCGCGTGCAGGGCGCGCACCGCCGCCGCCAGCTCGGCGCCGAACGCGGCCCAGTCGTCCACCGACCCGGGCCCCGGCGTCCCGCCCTCGATCCACCGGTACACCGACCAGGCCAGCGGGAACGCCTCGTCCGGCGCGCCCTCGTGCACCGGCTCCGGCACCGCGAACGGCAGCGCCGGGCCGAGCCGGGGCAGCCAGGTCTGCTCCTTGCGGACCGCCGCCGCGTTCTCCGCCGTGCGCGGCAGCCGCAGCAGCAGCTCCGACCCCAGCCGGAACATCCGGTTGTCGGTGCCCGATCCGGCCGGGGCGAGCGGCAGTTCGGCCCACTCCGGCCGCTGGGCGCGCAGCAGGCGGCGCAAGGTCGCCTCGTCGACCGGGACTTCGTTCTCGTGCAGCGTCGTCATCCCGCGATCATCCGGCGCCCGGACGCCGGACGCGAACGATTTGCCCACCGCCGCACGGGGGTTCAGCGGCGGCCGGCCGCCTCGTCGCTCAACTGCATGACCACCAGGTCGATCTGGCCGTGCCCGTCCTGCCAGCCGATCACCGCGCGGCAGCCCTCCTCGACCAGCACCGCACCGGGCGGCTCCGCGTCGAAGTCCGGCATCAGGCCCTCGTCGCCGTCCGTGCAGAAGTAGGCCAGGTGCTCGCGGAGTTCGGGGTGCCCGATGCCCTCCAGTGCCTCCGCCCACTCCTCGTCCGGCTCCACCTCGAAGGACAGCAGGTCGGCCGGGCGGCGGCCGGTCGCGGTCGCCGTGCACAGCGCGTCCAGCAGGGTGCCGTCGGAGCGCAGGCACGGGAAGTACAGCTGCCAGCTGTCCAGGACCGCCGGGTCGCCCAGGTCCACCCCGAACTGCTCGACCAGCGGCGCCAGTTCGGCACCCCGGATCAGGCCGTCCCGGAAGCAGGCCGCGTCGACGGCCGCCACGAACCCGGCGGGCAGCGCGGCCCGGGCCGCGGTCGCCCCCGCCCAGAACTCGAAGATCGACCGGCTCGCGTCGAACACCGGCGACTTCGGGTCCGCGTCGAACACGTACGCCTCCCACACCAGCGGCTCCGCCCCGCTCAGCACGGCCGGCCGCATCCAGGCCGGGTCCCGGTGCAAGCCCAGCTCCCGCAGGTAGTTGCCGTTGACACTGGCCGCATACACCGCGCCCTGGTCGTACCCGTCGAGCGGACGGCCGAGCAGGGCGCCGAACGCCTCGGCGAGCTCGCGGTCCCAGTCCGGATCGGGGGCCGACTCGGCTGCGCAGGGGGCCCAATGGTCCTGGGGCCCGAAGGAGTTGTGAACCATGGCCCGCACTGTAGTGGCCGCCCCTGTCGCTCCGGCGGCCCCGGCTGCTCTGCCGACCCGGGTAGTCGGATGGTTGGGCGGAGGGGCAGCCAGGCGGCCCGAGCAGGTCGGGAAGGTCGGGTGGGGTCGGCGGCCCGGGAGAGGTGGAGGGCTCTGGCGGCTCGGCGAGGCCGTGGGCGGGTAGGGCAGGTCAGGTGGGTCGGGAGGGCTGCACAGCACGGGAGGGTCGGGCAGGTGGGGGAGCACGGTGGGTCGGTGGTTCGGGAAGGGCCGAGGGCTCCGGCGGCTCAGGCGGGTTCGTCGGCTCGGGCGGGGCCGGCGAAGCAGCGCAGTGTCACCGGTCCGTCCGGCCAGTCCTCCCGGGCCGTTCCCGTGTCGGTCCAGCCGGCGCGCCGGTACAGGGCGACGGCCGCCCGGTCGCCGTCCCGGACGCACAGCACCGGGTGCAGCCCCCGTTCGTGGGCCGCCGCGCCGGCCGCTGCCAGCAGTCGCGCGCCCAGGCCCAGGCCGCGTGCGGTCGGGGCCACGAACAGCCGGCCGACCTCGGCGGTCTCCGCCGCGTCCCGTCCGGTCCGGGCGGCCCAGCGGGCGGCGGCGGTGTCCCGGGCCGTTCCGGGGGTGAGGGCCGCGTGTCCGACGATCTCGCCGTCGAGGACCGCGACCAGGGCCGCGCACTGCCCCGCCGTCGCCAGCCAGGCCGCCGGGTCGGCGGGCCAGTTGCGGGGGTAGCCGTCGGCCTTGTGCACGGCGCGCAGCACCGCCGCGCAGCGGGGCAGGTCACCCGCTTCGCGCGGGCGCAGGACGGCGGTGGCCCGGGGTTCGCTCATCCCGGCAGCCAATCACACCCGGTGCGGCCGTACTCCCGCGGCCGGGCGGCCCGGCGGCGAGCGCTGGTGGGCGCTGGCGGGCGGCTGGCGGGCACTCCGGACGGGGTTCAGGCCGGCGGGGCCTCGTCGAGCGGGAGCAGGCCGCGTTCGGCGAAGACCTCCTTGGCGGCGAAGGTGGCGTTCAGGGCGCGGGGGAAGCCGCAGTAGCCGGTCGAGTGGAGCAGTGCCTCGACGATCTGCTGCGGGGTCAGGCCGACGTTCAGGGCGGTGTGCACGTGGACCCGCAGCTGCGGTTCGCAGCCGCCGAGCGCGGTGAGCATGCCGAGGGTCACCAACTGCCGGTCGCGCGGGGAGAGTTCCGGCCGCGAGTAGATCTCCCCGAAGCCCCAGGCGACCACCTGGTGGGCCAGTTCGGGCGAGACGTCGGCGAGCGAGGCAATCACCTGCTCGCCCACGTCGCCGTTGACCCGGTCGAGCACCTCCTTGCCGTGCTCGAACCGCTGCCGCCGGGTGGTGGCCGGGTCCGCGGTGGGGTCTGCGGTGGGGGCCGCCGTGGCGTCGGTGCTGTCGGGGCCGCTGGTCATGGTGGGCTCTCCTCGGGTGCGGTGGCGCGCTGCGGGAACACCGGAAACGTACGGGTTGGAGTGTGCTCCAGCGCAAACCGGGCCCGCCCCCCCGGGTGAGGGCGGCGGGCCCGGCAGGGTGACGGGGCGTCAGGGCCTGAGGACGAGCCGGATCGGGTCGCCCTGCTTGGTGTGCAGGCGCTCGACGGCCTCGGCGGCCCGCTCCAGCGGCAGTACCTCGGTGATGGAGCGGGAGAAGTCGAGGCGGCCGCCGGCGGCGAGGGCGAGCAACTGCGGGACGGCGCTCTCCTCGGAGCCGTAGTGGCCGAGGACCTGCTGCTGCAGGTAGGAGAAGCGAATGCTGTCGCGGACCGTCAGCGGCTGGTCGGTCAGGCCGACCAGGATCAGGCGGCCGTGCGCGCCGAGCACCTTGAGCGCCTGCTCGCGGACGGCCGGCACCCCGGCGAAGTCGAAGGCGGCGGCCAGGCCCGCGCCGCCGGTGGCCGCCCCGATCCGGGCGGCCAGTTCGGGGTCGGCGGAGTCCAGGGCGAGGTCGGCGCCGAAGGCGAGGGCGCGCTCGCGGGCGGCGGGGGAAGGGTCGACGGCGACGATCGGGTTGGCGCCGATCGCCCGCAGCAGTTGCACGCCGTGCGCGCCGAGGCCGCCGATGCCCCAGACGCCGACCGGTTCGGCCGGGCGGACCCGGCCGGTGGTGGTGACGGCGCCCCACGGGGTGGAGACCGCGTCCGGGACGATCGCGCCCTGCTCGAACGGGATCGCGTCGGGCAGCCGGACCAGCGTGTCGGTGCGGGCCAGCGCGTACTCGGCCCAGCCGCCGTCGTAGTCCACGCCGCGGGTCCAGACCGTCCCGTCGCGCCGCTCGCCGGCCTGCAGCACCACCCGGTCGCCGGGCCGCCAACTCCCCGCCTCCGGGCCCGCCTCGGCGACGGTGCCCGCGACCTCGTGCCCGAGCGTGACGCTCTCGCCCGGCAGGTACAGCGGCGTCAGGGTGCCGTCGATCAGGTGCACGTCGGACAGGCAGACCCCGGCCGCCTCGACCTTCACCAGCACCTGGCCGGGGCCGGGCACCGGACGCTCCACCTCCGCCACGCTCAGCGTGCGGGTGGGCAGGTGCAGGCGGACGGCGCGCATCACGGCCATGGTCGATCCTCTCCGGCCGTCGGCGGACCGTCGGCGGCCTCGTTGCCCTCACGAGGGCCCGCCCCGGGGTGCTCGGACCCCGGTCGGGCTATCGCAAGCTGACTTGCGTTGTCGAGCCTACGTCGCGCCCGAGGGCAACGCAAGGTTGCCTGCGTTACCCTGCTGCGAAGGCCCTCCACCCCAGGACGGGGCGCGGCGGGCAGGGACGGGAAGAGCACGACCGACGGGGAGACGGGGAGACGGGATGAAGACAGGGGACGGCATCTGTCCGGAGCCGACCATCGGCGCAAAGGTGACCCCGCTGCGGCGGCGCGGCGCCGCGATGCGGCGGGCCGTGCTCGACGCCGCCGTGCGCCTGCTCGCCGAGGGCGGGCTGGAGGCCGCCACCGTGGCGGCCGTCGCCGCGGCCGCCGGCGTGCACGAGACCTCCGTCTACCGGAACTGGGGCACCCGCGAGGAACTGCTGCGCGAAGCCCTCGCCGACTACGCCGACCAGGCCGTGCCGCTGCCCGACACCGGCAGCCTGCGCGAGGACCTGCGCCAACTCCTCACCGCCCTCGCCGCGTTCCTCGCCACCCCCGAGGGCCCCGCGCTGCTCCGGCTGAGCATCGCCCCGCCGAACGCCGACACCCGCCACAACCGCGACGCCTACTGGGCCGACCGGCTGGCCCGCGCCGAACAGCTCCTGCACCGGGCTGTCGGACGCGGCGAGATCCGCCCCGGCGCCGACCTCCGCGCCGCCGTCGAGGCCCTGATGAGTCCGCTGTTCGCCCGCCACCTGCTGCTCGGCGAACCCGTCACCCCCGCCTACGTCGACGCCCTGGTCGACCTGGCCGTCCGCGGCCTCGCCCCCGGACCCGCGACCGCCCCGGCGCACCCGCCCCGCTCCGGCGCCCGCTCCGGTGGCTGACGCACCGTCGGGGGAACGGGTCGGAAGAACGGGGGAGATTCGGTGCGGGACGGCCCTGCCCTGGTCGCGCGCCGTGCGGTGACCGTGTGCCGGCCACGCCGTGCGCCGACCGCGGGCCCGGGCGCCGTAGGCTGAGGGACCGTCAGGCGGGTTTCACGGTGCGGGAGGACGGGCGAGGGCATGGCGGAGCGCGGCGGGCCGGTGCGGCTGGTGGTCACGGGCGGCGGGACGGGCGGACACACGTACCCGGCGCTGACGGCGGTGCGGGCGCTGCAGGAGCGGCTGGCCGGGCAGGGGCGGACGGTGGAGGTGCTGTGGGTGGGCACCGCGGCCGGGCTGGAGGCCAGGGTCACCCCGGCCGAGGGCATCCGGTTCGCGCCCGTCGCCACCGGCAAGCTCCGGCGCTCCTCGAACCCGCTGAAGCTGCTCTCCCCGGTGAACCTCAAGGACATGGCCCGGGTGCCGCTCGGCGCCGTCCAGGCCCGCCGGCTGATCGCGGAGTTCCGCCCCGACGCGGTGCTGGCCACCGGCGGGTACGTCGCGGTGCCGGTCGGCCTCGCCGCCCGCTCGCTCCGGGTGCCGCTGGTGGTGCACGAGCAGACGGTGCGGCTCGGCCTGGCCAACAAGGTGCTGGCCCGGGCCGCCACCCGGGTCGCGGTCTCCTCCCCGTCCACCCTGCCGCTGCTCCCCGGCGCCGCCCGCCGCACCGCCGCGGTCACGGGCAACCCCGTCCGGCCCGCGGTGCTCGCCGGGCAGGCCGAGAAGGCCGTTTCGGCACTGGGCCTGTACGGGTTCGACCGGGCGCTGCCGACCGTCTACGTCACCGGCGGCGCGCAGGGCTCGGTGCAGATCAACACCCTGGTCACCGGCATCCTGCCGTGGCTGCTGGAGCGCGCCAACGTGGTCCACCAGTGCGGCCCCGCCAACGAGGAGGCCGTGCGCGCGGCGGCCGCCGCACTGCCGCCCGGGCCGGCCGCCCGCTACCTGCCGACGGGCTACCTGGGCGCCGAACTGCCCGACGTGCTGGCCCTCGCCGACGTGGTGGTCAGCCGCAGCGGCGCCGGGACCCTGGCCGAACTCACCGCGCTCGGCAAGGCCGCCGTCTTCGTCCCGCTGGCCTCCGCGGCCGGCAACGAGCAGGCCCACAACGCGACCCACCTCCAGCAGTCCGGTGCCGCCACCGCCCTGCTCGGCGAGGTCGCCCCCGACCACCTGCGGGCGGCGCTGGCACCCCTGCTGGAGGACCCGGAGCGGCGCGCGGCGATGGCGGCCCGCTCGCGCGAGCACGGACGCCCGGACGCGGCACAGCAGTTGGTGGACGTGCTGCTGTCGGTGGTCGAGCAGCGGTGAGCGCCGCCGGGACGGCACCGAGGGACGGCGGGACGACGGCCCGGGTGATCGTGCTGAACGGCGGCTCCAGCAGCGGCAAGAGCAGCCTGGCCCGCGCGCTCCAGGAGCAACTGGCCGACCCCTGGCTGCTGTTCGGGATCGACGACCTGATCGACGCGATGCCCGGACGGCTGCTCCGCGGCGGGTCGGGCATCGCACTCGGGGCGGCCGACGGGGCGGTGAGCGTCGGCGCGGAGTTCCGGTCCCTGGAGGGCGCCTGGATGGCGGGCGTCGCGGCCACCGCCCGGGCCGGGGCCCGGGTGCTCGTCGACGACGTGTTCCTCTCCGGCGCGGCCTCCCAGGCGCGTTGGCGGGCGGCGCTGCACGGCCTCGACGTGCTCTGGGTCGGCGTCCGCTGCCCGGCCCCCGTCGCCGCCGCCCGCGAGGCCGAACGCCCCGACCGCACCGCCGGAATGGCCGCCGACCAGGCCGAACGCGTGCACACCGGGGTCGACTACGACCTCACGGTGGACACCGCGTCGGCCTCCGCCGCCGACTGCGCCCGCACGGTCGCCGCCCGGCTGGCACAGCGGCCGGGCGGCTGACGGGGCGTCAGTGCGCGCCCACCGAGGTGATCTTGACGACCGCGCGTCCCTCCTCGTCCGAGCCGTACAGGTCGACCTCGGCGGAGATGCCCCAGTCGTGGTCGCCGTTCGGGTCGTCGAAGATCTGCCGGACCCGCCACAGGCCCTCGTCCTCGACCTCCTCGATCAGCAGCATCTTCGGGCCGCGCGCGTTCGGACCGGTGGACAGGTCGTCGTACTCCTCCCAGTACCCGTCCATCGCGTCCGCCCAGCGGTCCGCGTCCCAGCCGTCCTCGCCGTCCAGCTCGCCCAGCGCGTCGTAGTGCTCCAGCGCGCACAGCTCGACCCGGCGGAACAGCTCGTTGCGGACCAGCACCCGGAACGCCCGCGCGTTGGCCGTGACCGGCGCCGGCTTGTCGTCCAGCCGCACCTCCGCCGCCTCCGGCCCGGTCGGGTTGGCCAGCGCCTCCCACTCGTCCAGCAGCGAGGAGTCGACCTGCCGGACCAGCTCGCCCAGCCAGGCGATGACGTCCTTCAGGTCGTCGGTCTTCAGGTCGTCCGGGACGGTCTGCTCCAGCGCCTTGAACGCGCCCGCCAGGTAGCGCAGCACGATGCCCTCGGTCCGCGCCAGCTCGTAGAAGCCCACGTAGTCGGTGAAGGTCATCGCGCGCTCGTACAGGTCCCGCACCACCGACTTCGGGCGCAGCGGGTGGTCGCCGATCCACGGGTGCGCCCGGCGGTACACCTCGTAGGCGTGGCCGAGCTGCTCCTCCAGCGGCTTCGGGTAGGTGATCTCCTGGAGCCGGTTCATCCGCTCCTCGTACTCGACGCCGTCGCGCTTCATCTCGCCGATCGCCTCGCCGCGCGCCTTGTTCTCCTGCGAGGCCAGGATCTGCCGCGGGTCGTCGAGCGTCGCCTCGACCACCGAGACCACGTCCAGCGCGTACGAGGGCGACTCCGGGTCGAGCAGGTCGAAGGCCGCCAGCGCGAAGGTGGACAGCGGCTGGTTCAGCGCGAAGTTCTCCTGCAGGTCCAGGGTCAGCCGGACGGTGCGGCCCTCGGCGTCCGGCTCCGCCAGCCGCTCGACCACGCCGCCCTCCAGCAGCGAGCGGTAGATGGCGATCGCCGAACGGATGTGGCGGCGCTGCGCGGCGCGGTCCTCGTGGTTGTCGGTGAGCAGGTGGCGCATCGCCTCGAACGGGTTGCCCGGGCGGCCGATCACCGACAGCAGCATCGCGTGGCTGACCTTGAACCGGGACACCAGCGGCTCCGGGTCGGCCGCGATCAGCCGCTCGAAGGTCTCCTCCGTCCAGGACACGAACCCGTCCGGGGCCTTCTTGCGGACCACCTTCTTGCGCTTCTTCGGGTCGTCCCCGGCCTTGGCCAGCGCCTTGTCGTTCTCCACCACGTGCTCCGGCGCCTGCGCCACCACCTGGCCGACGGTGTCGAACCCGGCCCGGCCGGCCCGCCCGGCGATCTGGTGGAACTCGCGGGCCCGCAGGATCCGCACCCGCTGCCCGTCGTACTTCGACAGCGCCGTGAACAGCACCGTGCGGATCGGCACGTTGACGCCGACGCCGAGCGTGTCGGTGCCGCAGATCACCTTCAGCAGGCCGGCCTGGGCCAGCCGCTCCACCAGGCGGCGGTACTTGGGCAGCATGCCGGCGTGGTGCACGCCGATGCCGTGCCGCACGTACCGGGACAGGTTGCGGCCGAACTTGGTGGTGAACCGGAAGCCGCCGATCAGGTCGGCGATGGCGTCCTTCTCCTGCTTCGAGCACATGTTGATGCTCATCAGGGACTGCGCCCGCTCCACCGCCTCCTTCTGCGTGAAGTGGACCACGTACACCGGCGCCTGACCGGTGTTCAGCAGCTCCTCCAGCGTGTCGTGCAGGGTGGTGCGGCGGTACTCGTAGAACAGCGGCACCGGGCGGGTCGCCGAGCGCACCACGGTGGTCGGGCGGCCGGTGCGGCGGGTCAGGTCCTCCTCGAAGCGGCGGACGTCGCCGAGCGTCGCCGACATCAGCAGGAACTGCACCTGCGGGAGTTCGAGGATCGGGATCTGCCAGGCCCAGCCGCGGTCCGGCTCCGCGTAGAAGTGGAACTCGTCCATCACGACCTGGCCGACGTCGGCCCGCGGGCCGTCGTGCAGGGCGATCTGCGCCAGCACCTCGGCGGTGCAGCAGATGATCGGCGCGGTCGGGTTCACCGAGGCGTCGCCGGTCATCATGCCGACCTGCTCGGTGCCGAAGACCTTGCACAGGTCGAAGAACTTCTCCGACACCAGCGCCTTGATCGGCGCGGTGTAGAACGTCCGCTTGCCCTCGGCCAGCGCCGCGAAGTGCGCGCCCATCGCGACCAGCGACTTGCCCGAGCCGGTCGGGGTCGCCAGGATCACGTTGTTCCCGGAGACCAGCTCGATCAGCGCCTCCTCCTGGGCCGGGTACAGCGTGATCCCGCGGTCCGACGCCCACTCGGCGAAGGTCTCGAACAGCGAGTCGGGGGTGGCGGGCTTCGGCATCAGGTCCAGGAGGGTCACCCGCCCTATCTTGCCCTTCCGGGATCACCGCGGGCAAAGCTCGCGCGCGCACCGTCCCCGCGCTCCCCGCGCCGGACCGAACGAGTGGTTTCACCCCGTCACATGAATGTGACGCAGCGTTACGGAGAGGGATTCGAACCGACCGCTCCGAACCGCGGGGCGGCACGACGGAAGGACCTCCATGCGCAAACGACTCCTCGGCCTCGCCCTGGCCGTGGCCGCCCTGGGCGCGGTGACGGCGGCGCCCGCCGCCGCCGACATCAACACCGAGACCGTCACCGCCGTCGGCGACCCCGGCGGCGTCGAGGCGCGCTGCCCGCACGGCTGGACCGCCGGCGACGCACACCTCACCAACGGCGACGGCAGCCCGCTCGCCCCCGGCCAGCGCTGGCGCACGACGGGCATCTACGAGGACGGCATCCTCAACGGCGCCGCCGGCTGGATCGCCCCCTACTTCAACTCCCCGCCGCCGCCGGAGAGCATCGCGATCACCGTGGTCTGCCACCGCGACTGCTGACCCGCCCCGCGCGGTCCCGGGCCGGCCTCAGGGGCAGGTGACGACCTGGCCGGCCCAGGACAGGCCGCCGCCGAACGCGAACAGCAGCACCCGGGCGCCCGGGCGCAGCTCGCCGCGCTCCACCAGCTTCGCCAGCGCCAGCGGCACCGAGGCCGCCGAGGTGTTGCCGGAGTCCACCACGTCCCGGGCGATCACCGCGTCCTCGGACAGGCCGAGCTTGTGCACCAGCGACTCGATGATCCGCAGGTTCGCCTGGTGGGTCACCACCCCGTCCAGCTCCGCCGGGCTCAACCCGGCCGCCCGGCACGCCTGTTCGGCCAGCGCGGGCAGCTCGGTGGTGGCCCAGCGGAACACCGCCTGGCCGTCCTGCTCGAACTGCGGGTGCCACTGGTCCACCAGCCGCACCGCGCTCGCCCGCGACGGGTCCGACCCCCACACCACCGGGCCGATCGCGCTGCCCGCCCCGTCGGTCGCCGACAGCACCGCCGCGCCCGCGCCGTCGCCCAGCAGGATGCAGCTGCGCCGGTCCGTCCAGTCGACCAGGTCGGACATCTTCTCCGCGCCGATCACCAGCGCGTGCTTGGCGGCGCCCGCCAGCAGCGAGTGGTTGGCCACCGAGAGCGAGGTGCAGAAGCCCGCGCAGCCGTTGTTCAGGTCGAACGCCACCGCGCCGGGGATGCCCAGCCGGCCCGCGACCTGCGCCGCGATCGACGGACACCGGTCGACGGCGCTGCAGGTCGCCACCGTCACCTGCCCGATCTCCGCCGGGTCCAGGCCCGAGGCGGCCAGCGCCTTCGCCGCCGCCGCGGCGGCCAGGTCGGTCACCGACTCGTCCGCCCCCGCGATCCGCCGGGTGACGATCCCGGTCCGGCGCCGGATCCACTCGTCGTTGGTGTCCACCATGGCCGCCAACTCGTCATTGGTCAGCACCCGCTCCGGCTGGTGGTGGCCCAGGGCTGCGATACGGACTCCGGACATGGCGGTTCCCCTCCTCGACAGCGGCCACCGGCCGATGCCGGGGCAACGGCCTGGAACATAGCATCCGACCGATCGGAAGCTAAACGCCGGCCCGCAGAACGGACACCCGCGCAGGCGCCGCCCGTGGCCCGGCCCACCGGAGCTCGACCGGCAGCGGTTCGGCTCGTCGAAGTCCGACCGCCGTGCCCATGGGACGAGCGGCGGGATCCGGCCGACCGCCCCGTGCGGCGCACCGGACGGGGCGGTCGGACCCGCTCGCCTGTCCGGCCCCGTCGGCCGGGGCGTTTGCGGCAGGGCTGTTCGTGTTCGGTACCGGCACGATCACGAGGGCTGTGCGCCGCGCCGGCGTTGCGTCATGCTCCGAGGCGTCGGAACGGGAACTTCGAGGGGGAGAGTTGCAGAAGGAGCGAATCGCGCGGGGCGCGGGGGCCGTCGTGCTGGTGCTGGCCGTGGCCAGTTGTACGGCGCCGCACCGCGGGGCGGCCCCGCCCGCGCCATCCGTCACCGCACCGTCGGCCGAACCGGTCGGCTGCGGCTACACCTTCACCCCGGCCGTGGAGACGGAGACCCTGACGTACGTGGCCCCGTCCGCCACCGTCACGGCTCCCGAGGGCGGGCCGCCGGAGTACCCCCCGGCGCTGCCCGTGCAACCGCTCACCGCGACCGCGACATCGAGCGCGGGTGAAGCGGACGCCCGCCGGGCGTACACCGCGTTCCGTGACCAGCCGACCGTCCGCGCCGGCCTGCCGGAGTTCGGGAAGGCGCTGCCGCCGTACCAGGATCCGGTCAGGGTGACCAAGATCGGGCCCGGCCAGTACGTCCGCTACGGGTACAACTTGGTCTACACCAGTTCCTTCGTTCGCAGTTGCCCCGGCGCGGCTGCGCAACGGGACGCCGTGGGCACCGTCACCACCTTCTGGCCGGACTTCCCCCTGAGCGGCTGGATGGACTGCGCCAAGCCCCACGAGACGTTCCGGCAGCAGGCTGCTCTCCTCATGTGCACGACCGGTACCTGAGACCGGCCGCCCACCGACCGGGCCGTGGGCCGTTCCGGCGGTGGCCGGTGGGGTTCAGGGGGAGGTGCGCAGGTGCGCGCGGAGGGCGGTGGCGCGGGGGTCGGTGTAGGGGGCGAGGAGTTCCTCGGCCTCGGTGCGGGTGGTCCGGGCCGGTTCGTCGTGGCCCGTCCGGGACAGGGCGTCGGCGAGGTGGGCGAGGGCGGTGGCGACGGCGAAGGGGTTGGTGTGGCGCCGGGCGAGGGTGGCGGCCTGCTGGTGGTGGCCGACCGCCTCGTCGGCCCGGCCGAGGAGTTGCAGGGTTCGGCCGGTCCCGTCGTGGACCTGCACCTCGCGCCGCCGGTTGCCCGTGGCCCGGGCGAGCGGCAGGCAGCGACGGTAGGCCTCCAGCGCCCGGGCCCCGTCGTCGCGGGCCAGGGCCAGTTCGGCCTCCTCGCACAGGAGCAGGAGCTCGTGCCCGCGGAAGACCGTCCCGCCGGTGATGAGCAGGCCCGCCGTGCGCAGGTGCTCCTCGGCCTCGTCGAGCCGGCCGGTCTCCCGCAGCGCCCGGGAGAGGTAGACCAACGGCTCGACGCGTTGGACCGGGCTGACGCCGTCCCGGCCGCACGCCTCCAGGGCCTGTCCGGCGAACTCGGCCGTCTCCTCGGGCCGGCCCAGCTCGCTGTGCGCCCAGGCCAGGTTGGACAGGGTGGTGACGCACCACCCCGGCTGCTCCTGCGCGCGGGCCATCGCGCGGGCCTGCTCGAAGCGCCCGACGGCCCGGTCGAGCACGCGCTGCTCCATGTCCAGCAGCCCCAGGCCGTTGACCGTCCGGAGCACGCCGGGCCGGTCACCCGCCTCCTCCTGCAGCCGCAGGGCCGCCCGCAGGCACGCGGTGGCCTCCGCGAACCGGCCCGCCCGGCGGTGGCCGTACCCGATGCTCTGCTGCATCCGGGCCTCGGCCCGCCGCTCGCCCAGCCGCCGCGCCGCCACGAGTCCGAGCCCGGCCGTCTCCACCGCGTCGGCCACGGCGTCGTGCGCGTCGTGCAGCGGCTGCAGCGTCGCGGGCAGCTGCCAGGTGATCGCGTCCAGGCCCGCGGCGGCCGCGGCCCGGACCAGGGCGAGCAGATTGGCCCGCTCCGCGGCGTACCAGTCCATCGCCCGCCCGCCGTCGGCGAAGGCGAGCGGTCGGAGCTCCGGGTCGGGCGGGGCGGTCAGCCACGAGGGGGAGAGGCTCTGCACGCTGCGGACGGCGGCGTCGGCGGTGTGCAGGTACCACCCGGCGACACGGACCAGGGCGGCGTGCCGGGCCGCGGCGGACTCCTCCCGGTGGGCCCGGTCGGCGGCGTAGGCGCGCAGCAGGTCGTGGAACTGGTAGCGGGTGGGGCCGGTCTGCTCCAGCAGGTGGGCGCCGGCCAGCAGGTCGAGGTGGTTGCGGATCTGGCGCACGCTCTGGCCGGTGAGGGCGGCTGCGGCGTCGGCGCCGAACTCGGGGCCCGGGTGCAGGCCCAGCAGGCGGAAGACCCGGGCCGCGGGCGGGGGCAGGGCGCGGTAGGACCAGGCGAAGACGGAGCGGACGGCGTCGGCCTCGGCGTCGTCGTCGGTGGACAGGGCGTCCCAGAGCGAGGACTCCTCGCGCAGGTCGGCGATCAGGTCGGTGAGCGGCATGTGCGGGCGGGTGGCGGCGCGTTCGGCGGCGATCCGCAGGGCCAGCGGCAGGTGGGCGCAGAGCCGGGCGAGTTCGGCCAGGTGCTCGGGCGCGTCGCGGTGGCGGTAGCCGGCCGTCGCGGTGGTGAGCAGGTCGACGGCCTCGGGCTCGGTGAGTAGGCCGAGGGTGAGACGGTGGGCGCCGTCGCGGGCGGACAGGCCCGCCAGGCGGCCGCGGCTGGTGGCCACCACCAGGCAGTCGGCGTGGCCGGGCAGCAGGGGGCGGACCTGGCCGACGGTGGCGGCGTTGTCCAGGACCACCAGCACCCGGCGCTCGGCCAGCAGCGAGCGGTACAGCTCCGCGCGCTCCTCCCCGTCGGTCGGGATCGCGCCGGCCTCGATGCCCAGCGCGCGCAGGAAGCGCTCCAGCGCGGCCTCGGGCGCCAGCGGCGGTCCGGGGTCGTAGCCGCGCAGGTTGACGAACAGCTGCCCGTCGGGGAAGCGCTCCCGCACCAGGTGGGCGAAGCGGAGCGCGAGCGAGGTCTTGCCCGCCCCCGCCGTCCCCGCCACCAGCATCAGGCGCACCCCACCGCCCGGCCCGGCCGCCCCCAGCGTTTCGAGGCGCGCCAGCTCGGCCGCGCGGCCGACGAAACCCGGTACGTCACCGGGCAGTTGACGTGGCACCCGGATCTCCTGCCCCGGCGGCCAGGAGTGCGCGGAGTGGTAGTGGACGATCTGCTGGGCGCGGCCGACGGCGAAGCCGCCGTGCTCGGCGGAGACCGCGGGGCGTTCGGCGACCGGACGGCGCGCGGTGGCCGGCGGGATCGGTGCGGGCGGTGTGGCGCCGGGTCCGCTCAGCCCTGGGGCGGGCCCGGCCGGGTAGGGTTTCCGATCGTCACGTCCCCCGTCCGCAGTGCCGCCACCGAGCCGTGGTCGGCCCGGACCTCCACCTTCCCGCCGACCGCCACGCCGTGGTCGCCCGCCGAGACCGCGCCGGCGCCCTGCTCCCGGACCAGGGCGCGCAACTCGGCGGCGATCCGTTCCCGGTCCGCGCCGTCGGCCCCCTCCAGCAGGTCCTCGAACCTGGTCTGCCAGGACGTCTCCTGACGCAGCCGCACCCGCTCGGCCCCGGCCCCGGCGCCGCCCGAGGCGTCCAGCGCGTCGGCGGTGCGCTCCAGCCGCTCCAACTCCACCCGCTCGCGCTCGGCGTCCCCCCGGCCCAGCAACCGGGCCACCCGGGCCCGCAGCCCTTCCCACGCCTGCGTCCCCGCCGCCTGGACCACGGCCGTACCGCCCGCCGTGGCCAAGGCCACCAAGGTCTCCTCCAGCATCCCCAACCCCCTTCACCCGCAGCCGATTTGCTGTCCCTGCGACCATAAGCTCTCCGGCTCGTGGTCGTGTACATGAACCTGTCACCTCTGTCCGGGGCCGGACGCGACAGGGGACTACGGGCCCCGGCGCGAGGTCCCCGGCTCCTCCACCGGGAGCGGCCCGCCGTCCGGCGCGGCGCCCTCGGGGGCAGCGCCCTCCAGCGCGGTGAGGAGGGCGGTCGCGGAGCGCTGCTCGGGAGCCCCGAGACGCCGGTAGAGGTCCACGGCCCGGTGCAGGTCGGCCACGGCCCGGTCGTGCTCGCCCAGGCGCGCCCGGGCTCGGGCGCAGCCCTCCAGTGCCCGCGCCTCCTCCAGGAGGGCCCCCGTCCCACGGGCCAGGTGCAGCGCCCGCCGGTGTGTCGCCAGACCTTCGCGCGGTCCGGTGCTCCCAGCGCTCTCGGCGTTCCCAGCGCTCTCGGCGTTCCCGGTGCTCCCGGTGAGGAGGGCGCCCAGGCCGTTGAGCGCCTCGGCCTCGCCGAGTCGGTGGCCGAGGTCGTGGAACAGGGCCACGGCCTGCTCCAGCCGCTCGCGCGCCCGCTCGTGATCGCCCGTCAGCTGCCGCACCCGGCCGAGGTGGTGGAGGACGTCGGCCTCGCCGTGCCGACTGCCGAGTTCCCGGTAGCGGGTCAGCGCCTGCTCCAGCAGGACGCCCGCCTCCTGGTGATCGCCCGTCAGCTGCCGCACCCGGCCGAGGCCGTTCAAGGCGTTGGCCTCGCCGAGCCGGTCGCCGAGCGCCCGGTAGCGGGCCAGGGCCTGCGCGTGCAGGTCGCCCGCCTCCCCGTACGCGCCCAGGTGCTGCCGTACCCGACCGAGGTCGTTCAGGGTGTTGGCCTCGCCCAGTCGGCTGCCGAGGTCGCGGAACAGGGCCAGGGCCTGCTCCAGCAGCTCGCCCGCCTCCTGGTGAGCGCCTGTCACCTGCCGTACCCGGCCGAGGTGGTCGAGGGTGTCGGCCTCGCCCAGCCGGTCGCCGAGGGCCCGGTAGTGGGCCAGGGCCCGGCCGTGCAGGCTGTCGGCCTCCCCGTGGGCACCCGCCAGGTACCGCACCAGGCCGAGGTCGTTGAGCGCGTCCGCCTCGCCGCGCAGGTCGCCGAGCTCCCGGTAGTGGGCCAGGGCCTGTGCGTGCAGGTCGCCCGCCTCCCCGTGCGCGCCCGCCAACCGGCGCACCACGCCGAGGTCGTTGAGGGCGTCCGCCGCGCCGCGCCGGTCGCCGAGGCCGCGGAACAGGGCCAGGGACTGCCGCAGCGCGTCCGCCGCCTCCTGGTACCCGCCCGTCAGGTACCGCACCACGCCGAGGTGGTGCAGGGCCTCGGCCTCGCCCCGCGGCGTGGCGTGGTGCCGCGCGGTGGTCGCGGCCCGCCGGTGGAGCGCGACGGCGAGGGGCCAGGGGCCGTCCTGGCGCAGCAGCCCGGCCACGGCGGCGGTGAGGGAGACGGCGTGGGCGTGGTGGCGCCGGGCGGTGGCGTGGTCGATCGCGGCGAGCAGGTTGGGGCGTTCGGCGCGCAGCCAGGCCAGGGCCTGTTCACGGGTGGTGAGGTCGGGGACCGCGGTGGTTGCGGCGGTCCGGGGGAGGGGGCGGGCCCGGTGGTCGAGGTGGCGGGCGGCGGTGCGGGCGGTGCGCCGGTAGTGGTCGAGCAGGCGGACGGTGGCCTGTTCGCGGTCGCCGGGCGGGTCCTGGGCGGCGAGGAGGTTCCGCGCGTAGGCGCGCAGCAGGTCGTGCAGGCGGTAGCGGCCGGGGGCGGGCTCCTCCAGCAGGTGATCGGTGTAGAGCGCCCGGAGTTCGCGGCGGGCCTGCTGGAGCGGGACGTCGGCGAGGGCCGCGGCGGCCCGGGCGTCGAGGTCCGCCCCGGGGTGCAGGCCCAGCCGGCGGAAGAGGCGCTGCCGGGCCTCGGGAAGGTGGCCGTACGAGAGGTCGAAGGCGGTCCGGACGGCGCGGTCGCCCGCCTCCAACTCGCCGAGGCGGTCCCGGGCGGCGGCGAACTCGTCGGTGAACTCGGCGATGCTCCAGGTGGGGTGGTGGGCGAGGCGCCCGGCGAGGAGGGCGATCGCCAGGGGGAGGTGGCCGCACAGGCGGACGGCCCGGGCGAGGGCGGCGGCTTCGGCGGGCTCGGCGGGCTCGAACTGCTCGGACGATTCGGCGGGCCCGGCGGGCTCGGACGGTTCGGACGGTTCGGAGGGTTCAGGGTGCTCGGACGACTCGGGTGGCTCGGAGGGCCCGGACGGCTCGGGGGTGCGGCCGGCCAGGCGGGCGAAGAGGCGGGCGGCGTGGTCGGGGGCGAGGACGTCCAGCGACAGGGGGGATGCGCCGTCGAGGGCGACCAGGCGACGGCGGCTGGTGACCAGGACCAGGCAGCCCGCGCTCCCCGGCAGCAGCGGTTCGACCTGGGCGTGGTCGGCGGCGTCGTCCAGGACCAGCAGGATGCGCTTGCCCGCGGCGTGGTCGCGCCACAGCGCGGCCCGCTCGTCCAGCCGCTGGGGGACCAGTCGCGGCGGGAAGCCCCGGGAGGTGAGCAGGGCCGCGAGGATCTCGGCGGGGTCAGCGGGCCGCTGGCCGGGAGTGTGCGCGTGGAGGCGCACGAAGAGCTGCCCGTCGGGGAAGCGCGGAGCGAGGAGGTTGGCGGCGCGGGTGGCCAGGGTGGTCTTGCCGACCCCGGGCATCCCGTCGACGGTGTGGATGACGATCACCTCGCCCGACCCCGCGGCCGCCCCGTCCGGACCCGCCGCGCGGATCAGCCGCTCCAGTTCCCGGTCACGCCCGGTGAAGGCCGCCGCGTCCCGCGGCAGCGTCCGCACGACGGTGACCGGCGAGGGGCGGACGGCACCGGACCAGGGGGCGAAGTGCCGGGCGGGGCCGCCTGGTTCCGCGGCCGGGACCGTACTGAGGGCTGAGACCGTGGCCGGGGTTGGGGTTGGGGCCGGGGTTGGGAGTGGGGCCGGGGTGCGCTGGGGGTGCTCGCGCAGCCGGGCGGTGTGGTAGGCGGACCACAGGTCGGCGAGGGCGGGGGTGGTGGCCAGGGCCTGGTCGGCCAGCCGGGCGAAGTCGCCCGAAGGGGCGTGGCGCCCGGCGAGGACGTGGCTGACGTAGGAGGGGTCGAAGCCCATCCGCCGGGCCAGCGCCCGCATCGACAGGCCCTGCTGGGTACGGAACTCCTCCAGCCGGGTGCGGAACGCCCTCAACTCGGAAAGCGCCGCGGCTGCCTCCGGCACGACACCACCTCGCTGCTCGGCGGCACGGCTGTCCCCCAAAGTCTTCCCCCCTTTCCCTCCGCGGCCGCGACGGGCCGGGCGGTCCCCGTCCAGCAATACCCGGGAAAGGGAAAGGTCATTCCCAAGGAAATCACCATTCCGGGTCAGGAGGATATCATTGCTCCTGGTGTGGGGAGAGGGAATCAGCGGAGCCCTGGGGCCGCTGGGAAATGGTGGGCGGCGCGGCCTTTCCACGACGGCCGGCCCGAGGAGGAACGCGGGGTCGGCCCGAGGGCGAACACGGGGGTGAACGAAGGAGGAATGAGCTCCGGTCACCATGGTTTCATCGCGGCCCTCATCGGTGTGCTCGCTCCACCGGCCGCCCCGCCCGGAGCGGCCACCGACCGGAGGAGTCCCGCCATGGTCACGACCCTGCTGCCCCTGCCCGAGCGCCCCGAGGGCGACAACTGGTTCAAGAGCTCCTTCAGCGAGGACAGCGACGCCTGCGTGCAGGTGCGCTTCGTCGACGGCGGCGTCGAGGTCCGCGACGACAAGGTCACCGACGGCCCCGTCCTGACGTTCACCCACGCGGAGTGGGACGCCTTCCTCCTCGGCGCCTTCGCCGGGGAGTTCACCCTCCGCTGACCGGACCGGCACCGCCTGCGGACCTGCGGCCCGCTCGTCGCCCGCCCGGGCGGCCGGCGGGCCGCGGTTCGTGCCGGTGACGGTTTCCTGTTTCTTGTTTCCCGATTCCCGGGCCTTATTTCCTGGCCCGGTGGCAATGCCCCGCGAAACGGAACGGGAGGGCAGTTCCACCGGGATGTTGTTCCGACAGGCCGTTGTCATTCCGCATTGGTCCGGTGGTGAAACGCCCGTTCGCCGGCTCTCCTCCACCGGGGAGCGGTATGGACGGTGATCGCCGCCTGCGTTGCCGGACCGGCTCGCAGTGGGTCGACTCGGTCCGTACCGTCACCGAGAAAGACTGTCTGCAGCGCGAGCGGGTCCGCGTCGTCGAGCCGCGGGACCGTCCAGCCGTTGGCCCGCGCATGCGCGGTGAACGGTGAACTGCGCGTCGAGCGCCACGTGGTAGTGCTCGACGTAGTGCGCCAGGTCCGACAAGCCACCGAGATCTGGAACGCCCTCCGGCGCCGCCTCGGTCCCCGGCCCCGGCGGTCGGGGCCCGCTCCGGGGTGCGTCGGCGTTGTCGGGGGCGGCGGTTAGCCTGCGGTCACGCCGAAGGTCGGTGGACGAAGCGGAACAGGGGGCAGTGCGATGGGTGGCAACGGGTGGGCGGAGACCGGGCCCTACCAGGAGGAGCTGGCGGTGGCGTTCCGGCAGGCCCAGGAGCTGGAGCTGGCGAGGGACGACCACGGCTTCCCGGGGTGCGGCATCGTCGAGCTGTGGCAGGACGAGGAGTGGCAGGAGTACATCGCGACCGGTGGCACCGGGACAGTGCTCGACTTCTGCGAACTGGCCGTCACCGAGGACGAAATCCCCTTCGTGATGCGCCCGTTGAGCGAGGACGAGATCCGGGCCTGGGCCCCCGGCGGCCGTCCGACCCGCGAGCAGTGGGAGGCCGTGCAGGACCGGCTGATCTTCGCGGTCGGCCGGGGGGAGGGCCGCTGCACGGTGCTCTACCGGGACGACCGGGCGGCCGAGGTCGCCTACTGGGGCTGCACCGCGGACTGACCGCCCCGTCGGCGGCGGACGCCCGGCCGGGTACGGTGCGGGCATGAGCGAAAGCCTCCCGGACGACGTGGCCGACGTGCTCGGCGTCCTGCTCGACGGCGACGGCGACGGGGCAAGGGAAGGGGCAGGCGAGGGGGACGGCGGCGGGGGTGGCGGCGGTTCGGTGCGGCGTGCGCTCCGGGCCCAGGTGCCGCAGTTGCGGGTCCGGCGGCGGTGCGGGTGCGGCTGCGGCAGCGCCTACTTCGAGCAGCTCGACCCGGCCGCGGTCCGGCCGGCGGCCTGCGGGCCGGGCACGGTGGTGGTCGCCGAGGCGCTGATCCGCACCGAGGACGGCGACTGCCCCGGCGAGGTCCTGGTCTTCGCCCAGGGCGGCTACCTCTCCTGGCTGGAGGTCTGCTCCTGGAGCGACACCACCGAGGTGACCCTCGCCCTGGCCCGGCGGGCGCTGCTCCGCTGACGCCCTGCCCCCGACCCCGTGCCGACGTCGCCGACGCCGACGCCGCCGACCCCGCGCCGCCGGGCCGGGGTGGGCCGGGCACGCCGTAGGATGCGCGGACCGGGGCGCACAGGAGCGGACCCGGCCGGGACGGATCGCGGAGGAGGACCGATGAGCCCGCGCAACAGTGCCGTCGAGGCCCGCCGGACCAAGGCCCGGATCATCGAACGGAGCGTCGCGCTGGCGTCCGTGGACGGCCTCGAAGGGCTGACCATCGGGCGACTCGCCACCGACCTCGGGCTGAGCAAGGCCGGGGTGCTCGGCCACTTCGGCACCAAGGAGGCCCTGCAACTCGCCACCCTGGAACGGGCCTCCACCGTCTTCACCGCCCTGGTCTGGGACCCGGCGGCCGACTCCGAACCGGGGCTGCGCCGCCTGCGCGCGGTCTGCGAGAGCTGGATCTCCTACCTGGAGCACGCCCGGGAGACCTTCCCCGGCGGTTGCCTGTTCACCACCGCGGCGGTCGAGTTCGACGCCCACGACGGGCCGGTCCGCCGCACCCTGGCCCGGCTGCTGCTGGTCTGGCGCCGCCGCCTGGCCGGCGAGGTCCGGCTCGCCGTGGATGCCGGCGAACTGCCCGCCGACACCGACCCCGAGCAGATCGTCCACGAGCTCACCGGCATCTACCTCGCCCTCAACCAGGCGCTCCAACTGCTCCGCGACCCGCTCGCCGCGACCCGCACCCGCCGCGCCCTGCACCGCGTCCTCGCTTCCTAATGTCGTTGTCAAGCCGCCGTGGTCACTGGAGGTGTGACGTGGTAGCACCGTCGGTCACGGATCAGCGCCCGCAGGACGTTGACCCGTCGGCGGGCCAGGGCCATCACGGCCTGGACGTGCCGCTTGCCCTCCGCCCGCTTGCGGTCGTAGAACGCCCGCGAGTTCGGATCACAGCGGATACTCACCAACGCCGAGGTGTAGAAGACGCGTTGGAGCCTGCGGTGGTAGACGGTCGGGCGGTGCAGGTTGCCGCTGACCTTGCCCGAGTCCCGTGGCGCCGGGGCGACACCGGCGAAGGCCGCCAAGGCGTCCGGGGAGGCGAAGCCGTCCAGGCTGCCGCCGACGCCGGCCAGGAACTCGGCGCCGAGCACCGCGCCGATGCCCGGGACGCTCCGGACTATGTCGGCGAGTTCGTGCTCGCGAAACCGGCCCTCGATGAGCTTGTCCATCTCGGCGATCTGCTCGTTGAGGGCCATCACCCCCTCGGCCAGGGTGTGAACCAGCCTGGCGATGGTCTTCTCCCCGGGGACGGAGGTGTGCTGGCGCTGCGCGGCATCGACGGCCGCTTCGGCCAGAGCTCTTGCGTTGCGGACCTTGCGATTGGCCAGCCACTTCGTCAGCCGCGTGACACCGGCGCGGCGGATCGCGGCCGGAGTCTGGTACTCGGTCAGCAGCTTGAGCGGGCCGACGTTGGTCACGTCCAAGGCCCGCTCCAGGGCCGGGAACATGCTCAGCAGGGTGCCGCGCAGACGGTTCACCGCGCGGGTGCGGTCCTCTACCAGATCCGCCCGGCGGCCGGTCAGCAGCTTGAGCTCGATCGCGGCCTCGTCGCTGGGACGGACGGGCTGCAGGTCGCGGCGCATCCGGGCCTGGTCGGCGATCACGAAGGCATCTCGGGCGTCGGTCTTGCCCTCGCCGCGGTAGCCGTCGGATGCCCGGTTCACCAGACGGCCGGGGATGTACAGGACCTCCTGGCCGTGGGCGACGAGCAGGCTCAGCAGCAGGGCCGGTTCCCCGCCGGTCATGTCGATCGCCCAGGTCACCTGGTCGTCGTCGGCCAGGGCCAGGACGTCGCCGATCAGTTGCAGCAGCTCGGGCTCGTCGTTGGCGACCCGCCGGGACAGCAACGTCCTGCCATCCGCGTCGAGGGCCAGGCCGTGGTGGTGGCCCTTGCCGCTGTCGATCCCCGTCCATATCCGGCTCATCATGCTCCTGGCGTGCGTGTTCATGCTGTTCGTACCACGGACGACTTCGCCGGCATTGCTCTACTCAGCGACTTGCTCGCACTTCCTAATCGGCGGCCGAGTCGTCGTGGGGCGCTGGGCGGCGAAGCGAGGGAAGCCACAAGACGGCAGCCGCCTGATAGCCACACCCGGCACCCCTGGGTGGCCCAACCCTACGAATGACCAGACCAACCCGGCTCAGAAGGTAGAGCCGCCTGACCGGCTCGCCCGGTCGGGAGAGCCCGGTCGGGAAACCCTGGTTGGGAGACTTCGGTTCGAAAACCCTGGCCGGGAGACTCCGGTCGGGAAACCCCGGTGACGGCGTCGGCGGCCGGTGGCAGGATGGCCGGATGACCGACTTCCGAAAGGCCCGTGCCGCGTAACCGACCGCGCGCCCTGCGCGCGAGGGCGCCCGCCCGGCCCCGCTGGTCCGAGACGCCGCCGTCCCGCATCCGGGGCCTGTCCGCGGCCGCGAGCCTGGACGTGCACCGCGTCGAGCGGGACCGCCCCGGTTTCGCCGTGTCGCCCGGCGCGACGGCGGCCGCGCTCGCCCGCTACCGCGCGTTCGTCCGGCAGTTCGGCGACCGCCCGCTGTACCCGCGCGAGTCCTGGTGCGGGTCCTGCCCGGGCTGCAACGCCGCCGACGACGTCCGCCACTCCCGGGACGCGCTGCACGAGGTGCTGGCCGGGCTGCCCCCGCGCTCGCGGGCCGAACTCGCCCGGCTGGTGCGCCCGTTGGACGCCGCGTTCCGCCGCCGCACGCTCGCCGACCCGTTCGCGGACCGGCCGGGGGAGTACTGGTGGTACCGGCGGGCGGCCGAAGCGCCGTGGGGGTGAGCGGGGTGAGCGGGTGGAATATCGGCCTCGCCCATTTCCGTGCACCCCATTCGGCTCGGTGAAATACCGCCCCGAAGTCGCAGGTCGGCGCAGGGGAGGGTAGTTCGCATCGGCGGTTCCGGTTCGGGCGGTTCCGGTTCGGGCGGCGCCGAGGGGCGGCTGCCGCCCAGGCGCCCGGGCGCTGGCGTGCCGCCGACCTACTCGAAAGAAAACAGTCGGGAATGCGTCATGAGCGGGCTCAAATGGACAGTGCGGGACCGAATTTCTCCGGCCTCCCGCGTGGCACGCGCTCTCTCGCGGGACAGCTCCTAGTCTCGACGGTCTACAGCGTCATCCGCTGAGCCTTCGAGCGAGGAGTACGGCCATGAGTCGTGTCGTCAGGGCAGCCCTGTTCCAGACCGCGTGGACGGGCGACAAGGAAACGATGCTCGCGGCCCACGAGAAGGCCGCCCGGGACGCCGCCGCCCAGGGCGCGCAGGTGATCGGCTTCCAGGAGGTGTTCAACGCCCCCTACTTCTGCCAGGTGCAGGAACCGGAGCACTACGCCTGGGCCGAGCCCGTCCCCGACGGCCCCACCGTGCGCCGGATGAGCGCCCTCGCCCGCGAACTCGGCCTGGTCATGGTCGTCCCGGTCTACGAGATCGAGCAGGCCGGCTTCTACTACAACACCGCCGCCGTCATCGACGCCGACGGCAGCTACCTCGGCAAGTACCGCAAGCACCACATCCCGCAGGTCCGCGGCTTCTGGGAGAAGTACTACTTCAAGCCCGGCAACCTCGGCTGGCCGGTCTTCGACACCGCCGTCGGCAAGGTCGGCGTGTACATCTGCTACGACCGGCACTTCCCCGAGGGCTGGCGCGCCCTCGGCCTGGCCGGCGCGGAGATCGTCTACAACCCCTCGGCGACCAGCCGCGGCCTCTCCGCCTACCTCTGGCAGCTCGAACAGCCCGCCGCCGCCGTCGCCAACGAGTACTTCGTCGCCGCGATCAACCGCGTCGGCGTCGAGGAGTACGGGGACAACGACTTCTATGGCACCAGCTACTTCGTCGACCCGCGCGGCCAGTTCGTCGGCGAGGTCGCCTCCGACAAGGACGAGGAACTCGTCGTCCGCGACCTCGACCTCGGGCTGATCGAGCAGGTCCGCCAGCAGTGGGCCTTCTACCGGGACCGGCGCCCCGACGCCTACGGCCCGCTCACCGAGGGCTGAGCCGTGACCCGGACCCTGATCACCGGCGGACTCGTCGTCACCGCCGCCGAGGAGACCCGCGCCGACGTACTCATCGAGGACGGCCGGATCGCCGCCCTCGCCCTGCCGGGCAGTCAGCAGTGGACCGCCGACCGGGTGTTCGACGCCGGAGGGAAGTACGTGATCCCCGGCGGCGTCGACGCGCACACCCACATGGAACTGCCCTTCGGCGGCACCCGGGCCTCCGACACCTTCGAGACCGGCACCCGCGCCGCCGCCTGGGGCGGCACTACCACCGTCGTCGACTTCGCCGTCCAGAGCCGGGGCGGCTCGCTGCGCGCCGGACTCGACGCCTGGCACGCCAAGGCCGAGGGCAACTGCGCCGTCGACTACGCCTTCCACATGATCGTCTCGGACGTCAACGACGCGACGCTGCGCGAGATGCCCGGACTGCTCGCCGAAGGCGTCAGCTCCTTCAAGCTGTTCATGGCCTACCCCGGCGTCTTCTACTCCGACGACGGGCAGATCCTGCGCGCCATGCAGCAGGCCGGCGACACCGGCGCGTTGATCATGATGCACGCCGAGAACGGCCCCGCCATCGACGTGCTGGTCGAACAGGCCCTGGCCCGGGGCGAGACCGACCCGCGGTACCACGGCGAAGTCCGCCGCGCGCTGCTGGAGGCCGAGGCCACCCACCGCGCCGTCCAGCTCTCCCGGGTGGCCGGCTCCCCGCTCTACGTCGTGCACGTCTCCGCCCGCGAAGCGCTCGCCGAACTCGCCGCCGCCCGCGACCAGGGACTGCCCGTCTTCGGCGAGACCTGCCCGCAGTACCTCTTCCTCTCCACCGACAACCTCGCCGAACCCGGCTTCGAGGGCGCCAAGTACGTCTGCTCCACCCCGCTGCGCCCCCGCGACCACCAGGCCGCGCTCTGGCGCGGCCTGCGCACCGACGACCTCCAGGTGGTCTCCACCGACCACTGCCCGTTCTGCTTCAAGGGCCAGAAGGAACTCGGCCTCGGCGACTTCTCGAAGATCCCCAACGGCCTGCCCGGCGTGGAGAACCGGATGGACCTGCTCCACCAGGCCGTGGTGGACGGCCACCTGACCCGCCGTCGGTGGATCGAGCTCGCCTGCGCCGCCCCCGCCCGGATGTTCGGCCTCTACCCCCGCAAGGGCACCCTCGCGCCCGGCTCCGACGCCGACGTGGTGATCTACGACCCGCACGCCACCCAGGTGATCTCCGCCGCCACCCACCACATGAACGTCGACTACTCCGCCTACGAGGGCCGCACCGTCACCGGCCGGGTCGAGACCGTCCTCTCCCGCGGCGAAGTGCTCGTCGACCGGGGCGAGTACCTCGGCCGCCCCGGGCACGGCGCCTTCCTGCGCCGCGCCACCTGCCAGTACCTCTGACCGCGCCCCGCCCGCCCAGCCCGCCCTCTCCGACCGCGCCCCGCCTGCCCCGCCCTCTCCGCCGACACCCCGGGAGCTCTCGCACAGTGGACTTCGGACTCGTCCTGCAGACCGACCCGCCGGCCGCCAAGGTCGTCGAGCTGATGCGCCGCGCCGAACGGCGCGGCTTCCGCTACGGCTGGACCTTCGACTCCGCCGTGCTCTGGCAGGAACCCTTCGTCATCTACAGCCGGATTCTGGCCGAGACCGAACGGCTGCACGTCGGCCCGATGGTCACCAACCCCGGCACCCGCACCTGGGAGGTCACCGCCTCCACCTTCGCCACCCTCAACGACATGTACGGCAACCGGACGGTCTGCGGCATCGGCCGCGGCGACTCCGCGATGCGGGTGGCCGGCCGCCGCCCGAACACCCTGGCCCGGCTCGGCGAGGCCATCGACGTCATCCGCGACCTCGCCGAGGGCCGGGAGGCCGAGGTCGACGGCAACCCGGTCCGGCTGCCCTGGGTGCGGGACGGGCGGCTGCCCGTCTGGATGGCCGCCTACGGGCCGAAGGCCCTGGCCCTGGCCGGACGGAAGGCCGACGGATTCATCCTGCAACTCGCCGACCCCTTCCTCACCGAATGGATGGTCAAAGCCGTCCGCCGGGCCGCCGAGGAGGCCGGCCGCGACCCCGCCGCGATCACCGTCTGCGTCGCCGCGCCCGCCTACGTCGGCGACGACCTCGCCCACGCCCGCGAGCAGTGCCGCTGGTTCGGCGGCATGGTCGGCAACCACGTCGCCGACCTGGTGGCCAAGTACGGCGAGCACTCCGGGCTCGTCCCCGAGGAGCTCACCGCCTACATCAAGGACCGGCACGGCTACGACTACAGCCACCACGGCCGGGCCGGGAACCCCTCCACCGACTTCGTCCCCGACGGCATCGTCGACCGCTTCTGCCTGCTCGGACCCGCCTCCGCGCACGTGGAGAAGCTGCGCCTGCTGCGGGACCTGGGGGTGGACCAGTTCGCGGTGTACGCCATGCACGACGCGCGGGAGGCGACGATCGACGCCTACGGCGCGGAGGTGATCCCGGCGCTGGGCTGAGGGCGGCCCGGACGAGTGGTGAGCCGACTGTCGTTGGCAGGCGTTCGAGCGATCGGTGACCGGGTTGAAAGAGCTCAGTGCGCGGTGAACTCCCCGGCGTGCTCGGCCGCCCACTCGCGGAAGGTCCGTTCTGGGCAGTCGAGCAGCGTACGGGTGGTGTCGCCGAGGGCGGCCGGGGCGCCGCCGCTCGCTGCGGCCCAGTACGTCAGCAGCGATTCGACGAAGGCGGCGGGCAGGTGGCGGCCCAGCTGCTCGGCCGCCGCCGCCCGGCCTGTCGTCTCCACCGGGATCTCCCGGCCCAGTACCTCGGCCAGCACTGCGAGCTGCCGGCGCAGCGTCAGCGACTCGCCGCCGGTGACCGTCACCGCGCGGCCGCGCGGCTCCCGCCCCGTCAGCGCGGCGAAGGCCACCTCGGCCAGATCCTCCGGATAGACCACCGCCAACGCGGCCTCCGGATAGGGGAGTTCGATCGGTAGTCCCCGGCCGATCGAGTGGGCCCAGGCCAGCGCATTGCTGGCGAAGGAATCGGCCCGCAGCAGCGTGCAGGGCAGGCCGGAGGCGAGCAGCGCCTGCTCGACCCGCAGGTTGTGCGAACCGAGCGGGTCCTCCGCCGCGCCCTCGGCCAGCACCGCGGCGGAGGAGAGCAGCACCACGTGCTCGACGCCCGCGGCCCGGGCCGCCCCGACGAAGGCGTCGACCTCCGAGGCTCCGGATAGAGGAAGACCTGGCGGACCCCGGACAGCGTGGCCGCGAAGGACTCCGGCCGGCCGAGCGCCAGCTCCACCGACTCGACCCCGGCCGGGACCGACAGCTCCCCGGGCCGGGCGCTCGCGGCGCGGACGGGTAGGAGCGCCGACGAGCTGCTGGACGCCGTCGGCCCGGCCTTCGGCAAGCTGCGCCGCACCTCGCTCCTGGAGGTCGAGCACCCGATCTCCGCCAAGGACCTCAGCCGCACTTTGGTGCTGAACCTGGTGCTGGAGCACACCCGCGACCCGGAGCGGGAGGTCACCGTCGGCGCGATCGCCGGACTCCTCGCCGTCGACCCCTCGGTGGCCAGCCGGATGGTCACCGATAACATCCACGCCGGCTACCTGCTGCGCGCCGCCTCCCAGCAGGACGGCCGCCGCACCGTGCTCCGGCTCAGCCCCGCCGGCGAGGAGCTGATGACCCGGTTCCGCCGCCACCAGCGCTCCGCCTTCGAGTACATCACCGCCGACCGGCCGGAGGCCGAACGCCTGGAGTTCGCCCGCCTGATGCTCAAGTACGTCGACTCCCTCGACCACCTCAAGGAGCACCGCCGCACCCGCGCCTGAAGCTTGCCGCATCCGCATCCCTTCGCCCGGTGATCGGTACCTGTTCGATGGCAGACCGGGTGGTCCGGGGTCTGTTTTCCGCCACTTCTGCCGTTCCGGTGCGGCGTTCCGCAGCCCCCGGACGCAGGCAAGGCCGGAGGTGGGGGCGAATGTCCTGGAGGTTTCCCGTTTCCAGGGATGCGAATGATTCCCCGGGTGAACCGGGGAAGGTTTCCGATTTCCGTCGCATGCGCATTTTCGATTAATTGACTCGCGTGGATCTATGTAATCTGGGGTCTCGATATTTTCCATCGATCTTCGTGGGGGGACTTCGTGGCGGACGTCATCGACCTCGGGCAGGTGGCCACCAGTGGGGCCGCCGCGCTGGTGGCGGGAATGGCGACGACGGGCTGGGACTCCTGCCGGGCCGCGATCGCGCGGCTGCTCGGGCGGGGCGGACGGGAGCCCGTGGAACGGGAGTTGCGGATCATCGACGACACCCGGACGCGGTTCCTGGGGTGTGCGGAGGAGGAACGGGAAGTCGGCCGGTCGCAGGCACAGCAGACGCTGTTCGTCCAGCTGATGGCTTTTCTCCAGAAGTACCCGGAGGCGGCGGCGGAACTCGGGGAATTCGCCGATGGCCGGGCGGGAGGGGCCGCCGCACCGAGCATCGGAGTCCAGTACAACCGCGACTCCCAGATCGTGATCGCCGCCGGCCCGGTCCGGGTGGACGGCGGAATGGGGAACCGGATTCCGGGAGGCACCTCTTGACCGAGGACAGCGGCCACGGCTCCGCACTCGACGACCCGACCCCGCAACAGCCGGAACCGGCGGCAGCGGCAGCAGTGGCGGGCATCATGACGGTCACCGTCGCGCACAACGACCGCTCGTCGATCGTCATCGCCGCCGGCCCGGTCACGATGTCCGCCAGGCAACTGCTCCCCACGGCCGCGATCCCCGTTGCGGACCTGGACGTCGTCCGGTCCGCGGCCTGGGTGGCCGTCGGGGTCGACGGCCGACCGGTCAAGGCGGCGGAAGCCGCTGCCGCCCTCCTGTCCGTCCCCGGTCCGGGACTCGCCGTCATCGCCGGAGCGCCGGGGTACGGCAAGCGCACCACCGGGGTGCGTGCGCTGTGGGAGACCTGTCGGGCGGAGTACGAGGCGACCGGGACCGAACCTCCACTGGTAGAGATCAGGCCGGACTGGAACGACCCCTCGGCGCCGGACCTGTCGCTCCTCCCGGAGGAAGCGGGAACGGGCTACCTGCTCGACGTGGCCGCGGAGATCGGCGACTGGACCGATCCCCGCAGGGTCGCCCGCGGACTGGTGGGCCACGCCGAGACGCTGCGCCGCAAGGGATCCTTCCTGGTGGTGGTCGCCGACGAGCGGACCTGGCCCACCGACGAGTCCGGCGGGCTGGCCCGGGTCGTGGTGCCGGCCGATGTCCGACCGTCCGCGCACCGGGTCGCCGCCGCGCACCTCCGGCACCTCCATCACGCGCCCGACCGGGTTCACCTGGTCGAGCCGGCCGGGAGCCCCGCCGGGCGGGCGGGTGAAGCGGCGGACCTCCTGACCGGGAGCAGCAGTCCGGCCGACGCGGTGCGCCTGGCCGGTCTCCTGGCCGCGGCCGACGGGACGACGGCAGGGATCGCCGCGGCCAGGTCGTCGTTCCGGGAGTGGCGCTCCGAGATCGAGTCGGCGTTCGCGAGCACCCAGGACAACGCCGACGACCGGGCGCTGCTCATCGCGGCGCTGTTCCTCCCCGGTGAAGAGGCGTTGGCTGTCGACGGGGCGAGCCGGGACCTCCTCGGGGAGCGTCCGAAGACGAGTGTCCGCGACATCCTCACCGGTCCGGACCTGACCGCGCGGCTCACCGCGGTCGGAGCGGAGGTCGACGGACGACGCGTCACCCTGGACCACAGGCCGGGCTACGCCCGGGCCGCTCTGCGGCATCTGTGGCGGCAGCGCGCGGACATCCACGCTCCGCTGCTGGAATGGCTCGGCAGGCTGACCCAGCCGAAGAATGCCGGCGCCCGGCTCCTGGCGCCGATCAGCGACCTGTTGGTCGACCTGGCCATCGCCGAGAACGACGTCCGGGTGATCGAGGAGATCCGGAACTGGATCGGGAACGGGACCACCGGGACCAGCCACCTCGAACTGATCGCCGGGGTGCTCGCCCGCACCGCCGAGGCGGACGGAGTAGGACCGGCGGTGCGCGGCAGGCTGCTCGGCTGGGCGCAGGACAAGGACGAGGCCGTGGCCTCCACGGTGGCCCTGGTCTGCCGGACGTCGTTCGCCGACGACTACCCCCGGCAGGCGCTGGTGAGGCTCCGTCACATCCTCGGTCGGTCCGAACGCGACCGGGCGGTGGTGCTGGCGGAGGATGCCCTGCGGGCCTTCGCGGCCACCGACCGGCACCTCGGTCGGGTGTGGATCTCGGTCGCGGCCTGGGCGAAGGACCCTGCGGACCTCGCCGGGCACCGCGGGTTCCTCGCCCTGGTGGACCCGAGCACCGACTCCTGGCTGCTTCGAACGCTGCTGGAGTCCGCGGAGGGCAACGCGGAGGTCGCGCGGGCGCTGGTCGACGCATGGAGCGCCACCCTGCTCGACGGTCGGGTGCACGGTGAGGCCGGCCGGGTCCTGATCGCGTGGGCCCAGGTCCACGCACAGGGCGACCCGGCGCACCGTGCTGTTCTGACCGGCGTGCTGCGGCAGGTCGTCACGCGCCACATGATGACCACTCCGATCGCGGCACTGGTCTACGGCGAACCGAACGTCCGGTACGACGAAGCGGTCATCGCACTCCGGAAGGAACTGGCGATTCCTGTCATGGAGGCCTTCGACTTCGACGACGCCACCACCACCATCACCACCGGCGGTCGGCCGTGAACCTCCGCGGCCGGTCCGGGCGGGGATCCGTCAGGAGACTGCGTCGTGCTCTCGGCCGGATCGACGTCCGACTGCCGAGCACCCGCCCGGGCATCGGATTCACCGCCCGGATCAGCGGTGTCGTGACGGCCGCTCCGAAGGGGCTGGCCGACGTCGACGAGGTCGCCGACCGGGTCCGCGGTGTCCTTCGGGAGAGCGCCCGGGAAGTGTCCTGCGGCTGCGATCCGGCCGATCCGGACTCCGCCCGGGACGTGCTGACCCGGCACCTCAGGCAGCACCGCCGGTTGGAGGCGGACCCGGGGGTGGAGTTCCGCGCCACGATCGTGATGGGCCTCGCCCCCGGTGACCGGACGGCGGTCGACCGGCTCCTCGACGCGCAGCGGCGGCAGGCCGTGGTGGAGGCCCTGCGGCAGCAGCGGACGGATGCCCTGGCGAAAGAACTGTGCGACCCGGCGGGGGTGTTGGCCCGCTGGGCGGAACAGGAATCGGTGGACTGGACACGTCCGCCGACCCCGGACACCGCGGCAGCGGTGGCCCGGGCCTTCGCCGGGTACCGTCCGGAGTCCGAGCGGTCGGTCGACCTCGCGGTCCTGGAAGTGCTGCGGGACTTCCTGGCGAGCTTCCCGGAGCAGGCACAGCGCAAGATGCTCTGCACGCTGCTCGCGAGCGGGATGCGGCGGGCCGACCGGACGGTCCACGCGGAGCGGGTCGAGTCGCTGGTCGCTGTGCCGGCACCGGTCGGGGGCTGAGCAGTGGGCCGCAACTCCCTTCCCCCGTACGCGATCCCGATTCTGTTGTTGCGCTGGGTGCTGGCCCCGCGCACCTGCTGGCACGCCCTGCGGCTCGTCCGGGCGGGGTACGGCAACGTTTCGTTCGATACCGCCTGGCGGCACGCCAGGGTCGTGCTGAACCCCGACGAGAACGGCTACCGGCGGAGCGGGCACCGCCCGGATCCCCCCGGGTCGCGCAGGACCGGTCGGCCCGGCTGACGGATCGTCCGCATCCGTCGGCCCCGCTGTCGGGGGCGGGTGACAGGATGGCGGGCATGAGCGAGACGATCGTGTACGTCCGTGGTGACGCGACCGCCCCGCAGGGGAAGGGAGTGCGGATCGTCGCGCACGTCTGCAACGACCTCGGCGGGTGGGGCAAGGGCTTCGTGCTGGCGCTGTCCAAGCGCTGGCCCGAGCCGGAGGCGGCGTACCGGCGGTGGCACCGGGAGCGCGCGGGCAACGACTTCGGCCTGGGCGCGGTCCAACTGGTGCAGGTCTCGCCGTACTTGTGGGTGGCCAACATGGTCGGCCAGCGCGGCACCCGGACGGCCCGCTCCACCGGCGTCCCGGTCCGCTACGAGGCGATCGACACCGCCCTCGCCGCGCTCGCCGGGCACGCCGAACGGCTGGGCGCCTCCGTCCACATGCCCCGGATCGGCTGCGGCCTGGCCGGCGGCCGCTGGGAGCGCGTCGAACCCCTCATCACGGCCCGCCTGACCGACCGCGGCATCCCCGTCACGGTCTACGACCACTGACCCGGGCCCGCCCCGGGGGCCCTCCGGCTCAGGACGGGGGCGCCACCGCCGGTTCGAGCAGGGACAGGGTGCGCGCCCGGGCGTCGAGGCCGGCGCGCAGGCCGATCGGCATCGGGAGGTTCGGGCCGGCGTGGCCGAAGTCGACGTTGCCCAGGACCGGGACGTCCCGGTCGCCGAGGACGTCGAGGACGATCTCGGCGAGGGTCGGGGAA
Organism: Kitasatospora sp. NPDC088134; assembly: GCF_044741705.1. NCBI lineage: Bacteria > Bacillati > Actinomycetota > Actinomycetes > Kitasatosporales > Streptomycetaceae > Kitasatospora > Kitasatospora sp. NPDC088134. Next base: position 39,835 of record NZ_JBIUTD010000011.1, read on the forward strand.
GAGCCGGGGCCGAGGCCGCCGATCTCGTGCGGGACGCCCACGACCATGCCGGCGATCCGGTCGAGGACGCCGCTGTGCCGCAGCACCTGGAGGTAGCTCCAGACGTACGAGGCCAGGCCGCCCATCTCCTCCCAGAACAGGATCGCGCCGTCGAAGCGTTCGAGGGGGAGGGCGAACGGCGTCGCCCGGGACAGCACGAGACGGTTGATCACCCCGCCGATCAGCGGGCCCTCGGCCCGGCCCGGGCGCCAGCACTCCCAGGCGGGGCCGGTGGGCAGCGGACCGAGCGGCTCGGTGCCGGTCAGCAACGCGCGGTAGAGGCCCTCCAACTGGCTCCGGCGGGCCGGGGGCGCGGCCTGCCAGTTCCCGCCGAAGCCCGGGACGGCCAGGTCGGCGTGGAACCCGACCAGGCCGGTGCGCGCGTGCAGGACCAGGTGCAGCAGCGAGAGGTCGCTGTAGCCGAGGATCGGCTTGGGATCGGCCCTGACCGCCTCGAAGTCGATCAGGTCGAGGTAGCCGAGCACGGTCTGCCCGCCGTCGCTCGCCACGATCGCCCGCACCCCGGGGTCGCGCAGCAGGCCGTTCAGCTCGGCGGCGATCTCGGCCGGCGCGGCCGCGCTCCACCACCGCTCCCGGCCCACTTCGAGGAGCGGGGCCCGCCGGACCCGGAACCCCATCCGCTCGAAGACCGCCACCGTCCGTTCGACGTTGGGCTCGTACGCGGCCGGCAGCGGACCGGACAGTGCGGCGATCACCACGAGGTCCCCGGGCTCCAGTGCGCGCGGTCGAAGCAGCGGGAGCGGGGCGGAAGTTGTCATGCCGTCAGTTTCGCCGCCGGAGCGACCCGGGTCACCCGGATTTCGATCGGGCCGCCTCTCCGTGCCGGGAACACCTGCCGCGCCGGCGCCCCGGGTCAGCGCCGGCGGTACAGCGCCCGCCCGAGCCGCCGTCCGAGCAGCAGGTGGCCGAGCAGCGCGCCGGCGGTGTTCAGCAGCACGTCGTCCACGTCGAAGGCCCGGCCGGCCACCAGGAAGCCCTGCGCGACCTCCACCGCCAGCATCACGAAGGCGGTCAGCGCGATCACGGCCAGCACGCTGCGCAGCTTGGGGAACAGCACCGGCAGCAGCACGCCGAACGGCACGCCCAGCAGCAGGTTCCCGCCGACCTGCTGGGCCGCCGTCCGGACGGCCGGGCGGTCCAGGTAGGTCCGCAGCGAACTGCCCGGATGGAAGTTGGGGTGCACCAGGTGCCGCGCCCCCGGCTCCGGCACCAGCGTCACCCGGGCCAGCGCCACCGCGAACGCCACCGTCAGGGCCAGTGCGGCCAGCAGGATCAGGCCCCGGACGACCGCGGTCAGCGGGCCCCGCCGCTGCAGGAACGGCGGCCGGGCGGCCCGTTCCCCGGTGCCCTCCGCCGGGGCCGCGCCGACGGCCCCTTTCTGCTCCTCGGCCCGTCCCCCCGCCGCGCCGGTCCGCGCTCTGCCGCCCACTGTGACCGCCTTCCCCGCCCTCGACATCCGCCCTCCAGGTCTCCCGCACCGGGACGTCGCGCGGATACCCCGCAACGCCCGTCGCACGCCGGGTAGGACGGCCGGAAAATTCCCTGCGCGCCGGGAAGACCGCTGCTACGGTGGCGCGATGAGTTCGATCAGGCAGGTACAGATCACCTTCGACTGCGCGGAGCCGCGCCGGGTCGCCGCGTTCTGGTGCGAGGTACTGGGGTACGTCATGCCCGCGCCGCCCGAGGGCTTCGCCTCCTGGGAGGAGGCCGAGCGCGAGCTGCCGGCCGAGAAGCGGGGCGCGTGGGGCGCGGCCGCCGACCCGACGGGCGCGGGCCCGCGGATGTACTTCCAGCGCGTCCCCGAGGGCAAGGTCGTCAAGAACCGGGTGCACGTGGACGTCCGGGTCGGCACCGGCCTGGTCGGCGCCGAGCGCCTGGCCGTGCTGGAGGCCGAGGCCACCCGCCTGGAGAAGCTGGGCGCCACCCGGGGGCCGCTGCTGCTCGCCGACGAGGAGAACGAGTCCTGCCAGGTGATGCACGACGTCGAGGGCAACGAGTTCTGCCTCGACTGACGCTCCGTCAGGACGGCACGGCATCGGGGCCGTCCCTCCCGCACGGAGGGGCGGCCCCGGCCGTTCCGGGGGCCGGGAGCCTACGGGTAGGCGACCAGGTTGGCGACGTTGGTGGCCGAGTTGGACGGTCCGCCGGTCGAGTTGATCACGTGGTTGATGGTGCCGGTGCCGCCGAGCGAGACGGTCACCATGTCGTGGAACCGGACGCCGGAGCGGTTCGGGACCTCGAAGGAGTGCTCCTCCACCACCGCCGGGTTGACGTTGAAGTAGGCGTAGGAGCCCAGGCCCCAGGCCTCGTGGGCGGTCACCGAGTCGGCGACCTTGTAGGCCGGGTAGCCGCGGGTCGAGCCGTTCGTCCAGGCGGCCTGGTTCGGCGGGTCGTACGGCAGCTCGTTCTGGAAGAAGTACGTCCGGCCGTTGTTGCCGTTCCAGCTCACCTGGGTCTGCTGGTAGTGCTCGACGAACAGGCCGTACATGGTGACGTCGTTCCCGTTGACGACCAGCCCGTTGGCGGCGGTGTTGCTGGTCCAGCCGACGCCGCTGCCGTGGTCGGCGCGCCACAGCCACAGGTGGTCGCCGATCACGTTGCCGGAGTTGACCACCAGCGACTGGGTGGCCCGGCCGACGCCCGCACCGCCGATCCGGAAGAACACGTCGTGCAGCGAGGTCGGGTCGGCCGAGTGGTCGGCGGACGAGCCCGCCGCGCCGAGCTGCATCAGCACCGGGGAGTTGGTCGTCCCGGCGTCGATCAGCAGGCCGGCCAGCTTGACGCCGTCCACGTCCGCGACGTTCACGGCGGTGACGCCGTTGTCCGGGACCAGGGTGGCCAGGCCCAGGCCGAGCACCACCGTGTCGGGCCGGGTGATGTTCAGCGGCTGGCTCAGGTGGTACACACCCGGCGTGATCAGCAGGTTCTTGCCCTGGGCGAGGGCCGCGTTGATGTCGGCCGCGGTCGCGCCCGGCTTCACGACGAAGAACCGGTCGATCGGCAGCGAACTGCCCGGCTGCGCGCCGCCCGCCCAGGTGGTGCCGGAGGTGTTGGAGCGCAGCGCCGGGACGAATACCTGGTAGGCGCCGGCCGCGTCGACGTACAGGAAGGGCTTCTCGCGCACCACCGGGGTCTGGTTCACCGTGGTGTAGGGCGGGTTGGGGAAGGAGTTGGCGGGCGCGTTGACGTCGCCGACGAACACCATGTTCCAGTTCGAGCCGCTCCAGCTGCCCCACTGCGCGTTGCGCGACAGCCACTGCTGCTGGGAGCCGGAACGGACCTGCCCGTCGATCTTCGAGTCGGCGATGAAGCCACCCGAGGACCAACCGCCGTCGTCCAGTTGGAGGTTGCCGCGCACGTGCATCCGGCGGTAGGGCGCGGCCTGCGAGACGGCCCAGCGGTCGCTGCCGCCGGTCGGGTTGACGGACAGGTTCTCCGCGGAGCGCCAGAAGTTCTGCGTCGCGTTGCCCTGGAACCAGTCGGCCTCGGCGTGCACCGCGCCGTTGATCGTGACGTCGTCGGGGGACAGGCCGAGGCCCGCGACCTGGGTGTAGAAGCCGACGTTGGCGTCCACGCTGTAGCTGCCGGGCTTGAACAGCAGGGCCTGGCGCTGGGCGCCGAACTGGTTGGACTCCTGCTGGGCGAAGACCGCGTTCAGCTTGGCCTGGATGGTGGCGGCGGGCGTCGACGGGTCGAAGACCGTGACGTTCGGCCCGAAGTCGGGTGTGCCGGGCGGGTTGGGGACGGTGCTGCCGAAGGTGAAGGACTGCGCGGCCGTCCCGTTGCAGGCGTACTGCTGGAGCTGCACCGCGTCGGCGGTGGACGCGCTCGGCACGTCCAGGCACTTGCCGCTGTTGCGGTTGACGAAGTGGTACGCGCCGCTGCTCTCGGCGACCGCCTGCCACTGCTGGTTCAGGCCGCCGCCGTACGCCCAGAGCTGGATCTTCGCGCCGTCGGCGGTCGAGACGTCGACCACGTCCAGCACCTTCGAGGTGTCGTTCTGGTTGTTGATCCGGACGTAGCCGTTGCCGAGGTCCTGGACCTGCCACTGCTGGGCGCCGGTGCCGTTGCAGGCGTACTGCTGGACGGCGGTGCCGTCGGCGGTGCCGGCCGCGGCGGCGTCCACGCACTTGCCGGAGTTCTGCGCGACCAGGGTGGTCGCCCCGGTCGGGACGGCGGCCAGCGCGGCCGGGGCGGGGGACAGCAGCACCGCCGAGGAGGCCAGCAGGCCGACGGTGGCCGTCAGCGGGAGAAGGGTCTTCCTGCGCACGGGAGTTGCTCCTTTCTGAGGTTGACGGTGCGTCAGACGGGCAGGTTCCACTGCTGGTTGGCTCCGGCGAAGCAGTCCCAGATCTGCAGCCGGGTGCCGTTCGCCGAGGACGGGCCGGTGGCGTCCAGGCAGCGGCCCGAACTCGGGTTCACCAGCGTCCGGTTCGCCTGCGCCTGCCACTGCTGGGCGCCGGTCCCGTTGCAGTCGTACAGCTGGATCTGGGTGCCGTTGGCGGTGCCGGCCGCCGTGACGTCCAGGCACTTGCCGAGCGCGCGCAGGGTGCCGTCGGTGCCGACCGTCCACTGCTGGGCGGCGGTGCCGTTGCAGTCGTAGAGCTGGATCGCCGTGCCGTTCGCCGGGTTGGCGGCCGCGACGTCCACGCACTTGCCGCCGTAGCCGGTGACCTGCCCGGTGCGGCCGCCCGGCGGGGTGGTGGTGCCGCCGGTGAGCTGGTCGAAGGTCTTCGAGAACTGGTAAGCGGACTGCGGGGTGCCGCTGCAACTGTCGGACAGCGTCCCGCTGTTGGCGCACGCCTTGTCACGGCCGACCGCCCAGAAGGCCAGCAGCTGGATGCCCTTGGACGCGGCGAAGGACTCCACGGTCTGCGCGTTCGCGGTGGAGAACACCTCGGAGGTGGTGTCGTTGACCCCGATCATCGGGGTGTTGCCCTCCATCGCCCACAGCTGCTCGGAGGTCTTCGACGGCCAGATCTGGCCCAGTTGGGTGTGCAGGCCGTTGGCGGCGCTGATCGCGGCCTGGCCCATGTCCATCGGCGAGCCGTAGTCCATCGTCATGATGTTGACGGCGTTGACGGTCAGGCCCCGGCTCTTCGCGTTGTTCAGCAGGCTGATCGAGTTGGATTCGAGTCCTGAAGGGCTGACCGGCAGCGTGTAGTTGACGTCGAGGCGCTTGCCCGCCGCCGCCTGGGCCTGCTGGAGCTGGGCCAGCGCCTGGTTGCGGCGGTCGTTGGCGGCGGTGTCGTTCAGCGCGCCGCCCTCGATGTCCAGGTCGATCCTGGTCAGGTTGAGCGCGTCCACCACCCGCTTGTACTGGGCCTGCAGGGCGGAGACGCTGGTGCACGCCTGGCCCAGCTCGGTGCCGGAGGCGCCGCCGAAGCTGGCGATCACGTCGCCGCCGGCCGCCCGGTGCGTGTTGATCGCGCCGGTCCAACCGGCGTCCGTGATCGGGGTGTTGCCGTTGAAGGTGGCGTTGCAGCTGCCGTCGCTGATCACGAAGGCCAGGGTGACGTACCGCAGCCCGCCGCCGGTGCGGGCGTCCGCCAGGGTGTTCGGCGAGTTCCAGGTCTCCAAGTACGGCGCCGCGTAGTGCGCCGGGAAGCCCGGGCCGGGGTTGGCGGCCGCCGAGGCCGGGCCGGCGCCGGTCACCAGCAGGGCGGCGGCGAGGGCGGTGGCGAGGGTGGCGGGCAGCGCGACGGCCGTCGCGCTGCGGCGGAGCGGGCGGGTGCGGCGGAGCGGGCGGGTGCGGATCAAGGCGGCTCCTCGTGGGGGAGAACGTCCACTCGTTCATGAGGTGAACGCGAAGCGATGCCTGAGGGAGCGTCCGGAGCGGTCCGGGCAGGGCGGCCTGTCCGCCTGGCGGCGGATCGGTGGTGGTGGCCGGCGGCCCTGCCGGGTTGGTCTGGACCTTTTTCAAGACGTGAAGTTAGGGGTGTGGGCGCGACCACGTCAACCCCCGTGCGTACAGGAGTCGAAGGTCGTGGACGAGCCGTCGGGGAATGAGGCCCCGGGGTCGGTTGACCGGTGGGCCGGGCGCGAACCAGAATCCGTTTGAACCCATTTGCTGGCAAAGGTGATTCCGGGCCGGCCGACGAACGGGGAGAAACCAGCCATGGCCGAGGACTTCGACCGGCGCGTCATCGAGCAGTTCCCGGCCGAGGGGGGCCGGGTCGACGGCTTCAACCTGCCGCTGCTCCTGCTCACCGTCGCCGGGCGGCGCACCGGCCGCCCCCGCACCACCCCGCTCGCCTACCGCGAGGACGGCGGCCGCTACCTGGTCTTCGCCTCCAACGGCGGCTCCCCGCAGCACCCTTGGTGGTACCGCAACCTGCTCGCCGCCGGCGGTGGCACCGCCGAGGTCCCCGACGGTGAGGGTGGCACCAGCGTGCTGTCCGTCCGCCCCGTCCTCCTCGAAGGCGCCGAGCGCGCACGGCAGTTCGCGGCCCAGGCTGCCGACGCCCCCGCCTTCGCCGACTACGCCCGGCGCACCGACCGCACCATCCCCGTCGTTGCCCTGCACCCCCTCGACCTCGCCGCCGACCCCCGCCTGGCCGGCGCCGTCCTGGCCCGGCTCCGGCTGCACCACGAGGACCTGCGCCGCCAACTCGCCGACCTGCGCGACCGGTTGGAGCAGGCCGAGGGCTTTTCCGGGTCCGACCTCGCTGCCCGGCTCCGCGAGCGCTGCCTGTCGTTCTGCTACGGCCTCGACCTGCACCACCGCCGCGCGGAGGGCGCCTTCACCGCCTTCGAACAGCGCTACCCTCCGCTCATCCCCGCCCTGGCCCGGCTGCGGGTCGAGCACCGCACCGTCGCCGACGCCCTGGCCCGCTTCGAGACCCGCCTCGCCGACCCCGCCACCGCCGCCGACCCGGCCGCGCTGCGCGCCGAACTCGACCGCCTCACCACCGGTCTGGAGACCTACTTCGCCCACGAGGAAGAGCAGTTGACGATCCCGCCCGCGCCGCACCCGGAACGCTGAACGAGGCGCTGAACGGGGCGCCGGGCCGGGGCCGCCGTTCCTGCCGGCCCCGTCCGGTACGGTGCGGCCCGGCCGAGCGCTCCCGCGGACGGGCTGAGCACCCCGAGGCGGTGCGCGCGATGCTGCTGCTGATGCCCAGGGCTGCCGCCCGGGTCAAGCAGATCGCCGTCCCCGACGCGCTGGCCGGCTCCCGGCTCGCGCCCCGGCACCTCACCCTGCTCGCCTGCCTGCTGTACGACGGCCCGATGCCGGTCGGCACCCTCGCCGAACGCCTCGAAGTCGCCCACCCCACCGCGAGCCTGATGGTCGGCGACCTCACCCGCCGGGGCGTCCCGGAACGCCGCCCGCCCCCGCCGACCGCCGCCGCACCATCGTCTCGCTCACCGCCGAACCCGCGACCCGCACCGCCGTCGAACGCTGGCTCGCCAACGGGGCCGCCGCCCGGCAGGCCGCGTTCGCCCCGCTCTCCCCGGCCGAGCGCACCCTGTTCGTCCGCACCGTGGCCGCCTACGAACAGGGCGCGGCGGGGGAGTGGCGGAGCGGCCGGGCGGCGTGGGGGCGTAGCGCGGCATGGCGGTGGCGGTGCGGCGCGACCAGGGGAGCGGCGCGCCGTCCGTCCGGGGCCGCTTGCTTGAATGGGCAGGTGAACGTCCTGCCGCTGATCGCCCGCCTGCCCGCCGTCCCCGTCCTGCGCGACCGCTCGCGCGCCCTGGCGGTGCTCGACGCCGTCCTCAGCCCGGAGTGGGAGTGGCGGTACTTCTCCCACGACGCGCACTGGGCCCCCGACCAGGAGATGGCCTCGATGCGCAACGGCTCCGGCGACGAGTACTCCCTCGTCTTCACCCCGGACGGCGTCTTCGCCCGCGGCTTCGACCACGAGTCGCCGATCAGCCCCTACCGGGCCGACCCGCTCGCCCCGTGGCCCGGCCTGCTCGACAGCGTCCCCGCCGTCTTCCGGCCCCAGATCGAGGAACCCGCCTTCTGCGACGACGGCGTGCTGCGGGCCACGGTCTGCTTCTGGCGCGAGACCCACGACACCGCCTGGCGCACCGGCGACCTCGCCCCGCTGCCCCCGACCAGGTCGGCGACGGCGGCGCGGCCTGGCTGTTCGACGTCCTGGCGACCGGCACCCCCGAGGCGTACCGGGAGTTCGCCGAGGACTACTATGAGACCGCCGTCGGCCTCGACGCCGTCCGCCACGTCTTCGCGCTCCGCCCGCTCACCGAGGCCGTGGTCACCGCCCTCAACCCCGGACTGTCCCTCGCCGACCTCGCCGCCGACCTCGCGGAGACCGGCTACCCGACCGCGAACTGACGATCCGTCAGCCGACCGTCGGCCGACCGTCGGCGGCGCTGGGTAGGGTGCCGGAAAACCGAGACCGGGAGAGAACCAGATGGCCTTCGCCGAGCACATCGCCGTTCCGGAGACCGACGCGTGGACGGACTGGCTGGCCCATGCGGACGCCCTCGCCGCGGCGGGCGACCCCCGGGGTCGGGCGATCCGGCTGGAGCACCTGCGGGAGACCGGCGACGGGGACGCGGCGCAGGCCGCCGCCGCGTACACCCGGGTCGAGCGCGCCTTCGGGCTCGACGCGCTGCGGGCCGACGGCTCCTGGCAGTTCACCTGGTCCCGGGGGCGGATCGACACGGCCGTGTTCCGGCTCGACCCCGGGAGCGCGGCGCGCCGCCGGGCCCTGGTCGAGCACCTGCCGCTGTCCGCGCCGCTCGACCCGGCCGACCCCGAGCAGTGGGAGGCCGCCCTGGTCGACGCCTTCCTCGCGCACCCGGCCACCCGCCTGCTGCGCCGCCTCGAACTGCACCTCACCGACCACCACCACTCCGCCGCCCGGGCCGCCGCCGTCCTCGCCGCCCACCCCCGACCCCGGCTCGACACCCTCCGCTTCGGCCACGACTTCACCCTGCTGTTCGCCCCGCACACCACCTCGACGGGCAACCGGATCTCCCCCGCGGAGCACCTGCACGACCCCGTCGTCCCCGCCGAACTCGGCAAGGCCCTCTGGCCGGCGCTGCCGGCCCTGCGCTCGCTGGAGCTGGAAGGCGCTTTCCTCTTCGACCACCTGGCCCACGACACCCTCACCGAACTCCGCACCCGCGGCGCGGTCTTCTCCGACGGCTCGCTCTTCGACTTCACCACCCCCGCCCTCACCGCGCTGGAGGTGGAGATCGGCCCCGACGTCCACGGCACCGTCGGCTCCAACCTCCAACTGGAGGACCTCGACCCCGCCCGCTTCCCCCACCTGCGCAGCCTCGACCTCGGCGCGGCCGAGCTCGACCCCGAGGAGACCGGCGACTTCCTCCTCCTCGCCGACCACCCGCTGCTCCCGCACCTCACCCACCTCACCCTCCGCGAACTGGTCGTCGAGGAGCACCACGCCGAGGACCGCACCCCCTCGACCTCCTCACCGACCTGGCCCCCCGCTTCACCCACCTCGACCTCCGCATCCAGGTCGACGGCGCCACCGACGACGACCTCGCCCCGGTCCGCACCGTCCTCGGCCTCACCGACGACACCCCGGACGCACAGTGACCCGGCCTGCGGGTGCCGCCCTCGGGTTCGGCGGGGGGCGCTGTGAGTAAGCGCCGCTATGTGGCCAGGGGCGTGCCCGGCGGGTACCGCATCTGGGACAACCGAGGGCGTCGCTGGTGGGGCGACCTGTACGACTTCTGCCCCGACGACCTCACCGCCGAACTGAACGGCGCAGCCGACCCCGCGAAGCTCACCGCCCTCCTGAAGCGGTACCGGGCCCAGAAACGGTAGGGCTGACGCCCCCGCAGGAGTTCGATCACGTGAAGGCGATGAGGCAAACGACCCTGTCCGCACCCCGGGTCCCGTTCTTTACCGTGCGGGCGACCTCATCACCACCAGGGTAGACGGCCACCGGCCCACCCCGGGCGGCGGGGTCGGGCACGTCAGGAAGCCGCCAGGCGGAGCTGGTCGCGCAGGCAGTCGATCTCCAGCCAGCCGGGTTCGTAGCGACCGGCGACGTCGGCCGCGAGCCGCTCCAGCGCGGCCGGGGCGTGCGTGTCGCCGTGCTTGACCAGGCCGTTCAGGGCGGAGAGCCGGACGTCCAGGTCGGGGTCGGCGAGGGCGGCCAGCAGGAGCGGGCGCGGGTCGTGGCCGTCGGCGGCCGGGAACGCGAAGGCGCGCAGCGCGCACCGTCTGACCCGGGGGGAGGCGTCCGCGGCGAGGGCGGTCAGGGCGGCCGCCGGGCGCGGGTCGGGTCGGTGGCGGGCGTACCCGAGGGCGTGCGCCACGGCGGCGCGGACGTCCGGCTCCGGGTGGTGCCGGTGGGGCAGGACGGTGTCGGCGACGTCCGCCCGCTCGGCGTACCACGCGTAAGCGTGGATCGCCCGGTGCAGGGCGTGGCCGTCGGGCTCGGTGCCGATCACCGGACGGAGGAAGAACGCGGCCTCGGGGGCGAACTCCTCGGTCGGGTCGTCCTCGGCGTCCCAGACGCCCAGGCCCATCGAGACCAGCACCTCGACGGCGAAGCGCCGCTGGGCCACCGACGGGGCGTCGGCGTACCGGGCGCGGGCCCAGGCGAGGAACTCGGCGGAGGGGAAGCGGGCGAACGGGAAGGCGCAGGCGGACCAGTCCTCGCCCGCCGGATCGGCGTGCACCAGGGCGCGGCGCAGCAGTTCGTCCGGCGGGGCCGGGGTGCCCGCCCGGGTCTCCATCGAGGTGACGACGGCCCAGCGGCCGGGCAGCGGGCCGGCCTCGGCCAGCGCCCTGCGGGCCGCCCGCAGCGCGCGCTCGGCGGCTCCGGCGGTCAGGTCGTGCGGCGTCCGGCAGAGCAGGCGGTCCAGCACCTCGTCCTTGCCGTGCCGGGCCGCCCACTCCACCAAGTCCTCGCCGTCGGGCCCGGCCCGCAGCGGGTCGGCGCCCGCGACCAGCAGCGCCTCCGCCAGGTCGGCCGGGCCGCCGCCCCGGACGGCCGCCGCGAGCAGGACCGCACCCGCCCCGGCCGGGAGCGCGTCCGCGCCGGGGCCGACCCCGCGTCCGTCGCGGCGCGCGTCGAGGAGCCGGCACAGCGCGGGCACGTCGGCGCGGTCGATCGCGGCCAGCAGCGGGGAGAGGTCCACCCGCAGAATGTTCCCCGGCGGAAGCGCCGTCCACCAGCGGTTTTCCGGACTCCGGGAGGCGGAGCGGTAAATGGGTTGGACGGCGGGCCCGGGCTTGCTAACGTACGGATCACCGTGACAGGACGCGAGGAGGTGTGACCCATGAGAGCTGGATCGAGGTGGGTGCTCCGCCTTTCCCGCACGGTGATCGACTGACCTCAGGTGTCGTCGGGAGCGCCCGCTGTACACACGCAGGCACTCCTGAAAGGCGAAAGCCATGAACACGAACACCGAGCTGATCGTCGAACGGGTCGACGAGACCCAGTGGCAGGCCCTGGCGGGCGAGACGGTCGTCGGCAGCGGCGACGTCTCGACCCGTCCCGACGGGCGGCGCTTCGTCAGCATCGACGTCTGGGACGACGCCGCCTTCGCCCCGCTCGCCGAGGCGATGGTCGCGGCCCTGCCCGCGCCGCTGCACACCCTGGTCGGCGGCGAGGACGCCGAGCTGACGGCCCGTTGGGAGCGGGCCGGGTTCGTCCCCGAGCGCCGGGAGTGGGAATACTCGCTCGGCACCGGGGCGTTCGGAGGTACGGAAGAGGTGGTGCGGGGCGTGACGGTCCTGCCCGCCGGGACGGCCGACGAGGCCCGGTTGCGGGAGCTGGACGGCGCACTCCGGGGCGAGGTCGAGGCGGAGCGGGGCTGGCACACCATGCCCGCCGAGCTGCGCTGCGGCCCGCCCGGGGACACCCTGGTCGACCCCTCCCTGTACGCTGTTGCAGTCCGTGACGGCGAGTACGCCGGCCTGGTCCGGGTGGTCCGGGGCCGCGGCCCCGCCCGGATCGGACTGCTCGCCGTCCGCGCCGAGCACCGCGGCCGTGGTGTGGGCGCGGCCCTGCTCGGGCACGCTCTGAGTGAGCTGGACGGCGCGGGGGTCTCCCGGGCCTGGGCCGAGGTCGACCAGTCCAACAGCGCCGCCACCGCCCTGTTCGAGCGCTTCGGCGCCGAGCGGGCGGGCCACACCCTGCAGCTGGTGCGCCGCTGACACCCGGGCGGCGGCACCCGGCGCGTCCGCGCCGACCGGTGCCACCGCCGGTGCCACGACCTGTGCCACGATCCGAAGAACACCCCCAGCACCACCCCGAGCAGTAACCCACCCCGTCTCACAGAAGCGAGAAGCCTTGCCACGAGTTTCGAAGGGCCTGGAGATCGAGGGCACCGTCCTCGAGTGCCTGCGCAACGCCACCTTCAAGGTGGAGCTCCAGAACGGGCACCACGTGCTCGCCCACATCAGCGGGAAGATCCGGAAGAACTACATCAAGATCCTCCCGTTCGACCGCGTCCTGGTCGAACTGAGCCCGTACGACCTGACCAGGGGACGGATCATGTACCGCTACCGCACCTGATCCCCTGTCAGGTGCGTCCGGCCCGCCGTCCCACCCCCGCCCGGGGGCGGGGCGGCGGGCCGCGCCGTGGTGTGCGACACGGCACATCGGGCCGGAGTCCGTTGCTCCGGGCCGCCCCGGATGACAGAGTGCCGGGCATGGGAGAAGCGCAGGTCAGCACGGGGGAACGGGCCGCAGGGCCGGAGACGGTGTTCGACTGGCTGGACGCGGCGGCCGCCGACCGCGACGCCGCCGGGCTGACCAGGCGGCTGCACAGCCGCCCCGCCGAGGACCCGGTGCTCGACCTGGCCTCCAACGACTACCTCGGCCTGACCCGCCACCCGGCCGTCACCGCGGCCGCCGCCGAGGCCGCCCGGCGCTGGGGCGGCGGCGCCACCGGCTCCCGGCTGGTCACCGGCACCACCGAGGCGCACACCGAACTGGAGCGCGAACTCGCCGAGTTCTGCGGCTACCAGTCCGCCCTGGTGTTCTCCTCCGGCTACGCCGCCAACCTGGCCGTGCTCACCGCGCTGGCCGGCCCCGACACCCTGATCGTCTCCGACGCGCACAACCACGCCTCGCTGATCGACGGCTGCCGCCTGGCCCGGGGCCGGGTCGCCCGCGCCGCGCACGCCGACCCCGAGTCCGTCCGCGCGCACCTCGCCGCCCGCGCCGAGCCGCGCGCCCTGGTGGTCACCGACTCGGTCTTCTCGGTCGACGGCAACGCCGCCCCGCTGGTCGAACAGCACGCCGCCGCCCGCGAGTCCGGCGCCGCCCTGGTGATCGACGACGCGCACGGCCTGGGCGTGCTCGGCCCCGGCGGCGCGGGCGCCGGGGCCGCCTTCGGCCTGGCCGGACAGCCCGACGTGGTCGCCACCGCGACGCTCTCCAAGTCGCTCGGCTCGCAGGGCGGCGTCGTGCTCGGCCCCGAACGGGTGATCCGCCACCTGGTCTCCGCCGCCCGCACCTTCATCTTCGACACCGGCCTCAACCCGGCCGCCGTCGGCGCCGCCCTCGGCGCGCTGCGCCTGCTGCGGGCCGAACCCGGGCGGGCCGCCGACGCCGTCCGGGTCACCCGCGAACTCGCCGGGCGCCTCGCCGAATCGGGCCTGGACGCCTCCGCCCCCGACGGCGCGGTGGTGTCCGTCCGCGCCGACGACCCGGAGCACGCGGTGCGCTGGGCCGCCGCCTGCCGGGCCGAGGGCCTGGCCGTCGGCTGCTTCCGCCCGCCGTCCGTCCCCGACGGCGTCCCGCGCCTGCGGCTGACCGCCCGGGCCGACCTGACGGACGAGCAGATCGCCTTCGCCGTCGCGGTGGTGCTCAAGACCCGCTGAACCCGCTGAACCCGCTGAGGCCCACCGGGGCCGCTCACCCAGGCGGGCCCCGGTGGGCCCCGGCGGACCGGCCGGGTCAGCCCACGACGACCTGGTCGACCGTCCAGAACGCCGAGTTGGTGCCGGTGTAGCGGAACTGGAACCGGGCCGTCGAGGCGCCCGCCGGTACGGCCACCTCCAGGTGCTCGACGGTGTTCAGGTCGGCCCGGTAGGACTTCACCAGCTGGGCGGCGCCGCCGTCGAAGGACACGTACACGTCGCCGGTCTGCGGGCCGTCGACCTTGTAGTCGGTGGCGAAGGACAGCGTGGTGCGGGTGCGGCCCGCCACCGGGTAGGCCGGGCTGACCAGGGTGGAGTCGAACTGCCCGGCGCCGTGCGCCTTGTCGTCCCACTCGTCGGAGTCGGCGACCGCGAAGACGTTGCGGGCCCGGACGTTGGTCTCCCGGCTCTGGCCGAGCTGCGCGGCGGTCCAGAACTCGTCGGTGGCGAACGCCCAGCCGCGCCACTCGGTGACGCCGCCGGACGGCATCCGCGCGTTGTCGATCGACCAGCCGGCCGGCGGGGTGTGGGTGAAGCCCTTGATCGTGGAGCCGATGCCGGTCTCGTCGACCCGGGTCTGCAGGCTCGGGCGCAGCGCGTCGAACTCGTCCGGCACGATCTCGTCGGCGGGCTTGCCGTCCAGGCCCCAGGCCGGGTCGATCGGCGCGCCCTCGTGCTTGAGCACGGTCGGCGCGATGTCCACCGGCTTGACGTCGTAGCGGCGCGAACCGGCGCTGTAGCCCTTGCCGTTGAGGACCATCCAGGTCTGCCGCTCGTTGGCGGAGTTGCCGCCGTGGCCGCCCGCGTCGGTGTGGCCGTGGTCGGTGGTGACCACCACCAGCCAGTCCTCGGCGGCGTACGTGGGACGGGACCTGAGCCCGGCCAGCACCTGCCCGAGCAGGCCGTCCACGCCGTGGATCGCGGCCAGGTACTGGCTGGACGCGCCGCCGTAGGAGTGCCCGGCCTCGTCCACCTCGTCGAAGTGCAGGAACACCGCGTCCGGGTTGCCGTGCGCCAGGTAGTCGGCGGCGTCCGCGGCGGTCTTGGCGTCGTTCTCGCTCTCGGCGATCCGCAGGTCGGCCTTGCCGTTGAAGACGTTCGCGGTGATCGGGTTCCAGGAGCCGATCACCAGCGTGGAGGTGGCCGGGTCGGCGGTCTCCAGCCGGCTCGCCCAGTCCGGGTACAGGTCGAAGCGCGCGCCGGTGAAGGTGTTGTCCAGCACCTTGTGCTTGTCCGGCCACACGCCGGTGGCGATGGTCGACCAGCCCGGCCCGGAGAGCGTCGGCGCCAGCGGGTTCGCGTACAGGTCGGAGGTCGAGGTGGTCCCCGAGGCCATCAGCGCCTTCAGGTTCGGCGCGTCGGCCGCGGCGATCTTGTCGTACCGGGTGCCGTCGATGCCGATCACCAGCGTCTTGGCCTGCTTGGTGCCGTTCGGCAGGCCGTTGTACGAGGCGGTCGCCGCGGCGGCGGACGCGCCGCCCAGCGGCAGCAGGGCGGCCGCGACCACTGCGGCGGCGGACAGCGAAAGGGCCATGGTGGAACGGGAGTTGCGCACGGGGGCTCCCAACGGAAAGCGGACGGTGCGGTCGCACCGGCACACCGAGGATGGAGCGGCCGGGCGAGCGCGAACCCGCTCCGAATCCACGCTTGTATGAACAAGCGCCGAAATTCAGTCCAGACCGGTTACATTTTCGTGATGGTTCGTCAGCGGTCGAATGCAGCCCCCGGGCCGATCGGCGGGCCGGTCGGCCCGGGGGTGTGGGAGGGGCGGGGGTGTCAGGGGCGGATGGCGACGGCGCCGTAGCAGGAGGCTCCGGCGTCGGTGATCTGCTCGGTGTCGTCGTCGGGGGAGGGGTTCCAGCGGGGGGTGGCCACGACGCCGGGGGCGAGCATGTCCCAGCCGGCGAAGAAACGGCCGAACTCCTCGCTGGTGCAGGCCGCGACGGGGGTGCCGGCGGCGGTGTAGACCTGGATCAGCCGGGCGGTCTCGTCGGGCGCGAAGTCCGGCGTGAGGTGGCTCATCACCAAGGCGGAGCCGCTGGCCAGTCGGGCCTTGAGGCCCTCGGTGATCCGGTGGGCCTCGCCCGGCACGAAGTGCAGCAGGGCGTTCATGCTGAGCGCGATCGGCCGGTCGAAGTCCAGGGTGCGGGCGGCGGCCTCCAGCAGGGCGTCGGGCTCGCGCACGTCGGCCTGGACGTAGGCGGTGACGCCCTGTTCGGTGCCGCGCAGCAGCGACTGGGCGTGCAGCAGCACGATCGGGTCGTTGTCGGCGTAGACCACCGCGGCGTCCGGGGCGATCCGCTGGGCGACCTCGTGCAGGTTCGGGGAGGTCGGGATGCCGGTGCCGATGTCGAGGAACTGCCGGATGCCCGCCTCGGCCAGCCGCCGGGTGGTGCGGCGCATGAAGGCGCGGTTGGCGCGGGCGGCGGAGCGCGCGTACGGGAAGACGGCCAGGGCGCGACCGGCGGCCTCCCGGTCGGCCGGGAAGTTGGTGGTGCCGCCCAGGTAGAAGTCGTACATGCGGGCCGAGTGCGCCAGATGGATGTCGAGGTTGACCTCGACCCCGTCCGGCCGGTCCGTCCGGTCCGTCCCGTCGGTCCCGTGGGCTCCGTCGGTCTGCACGTGTGCGTCTGCCATGGGTGGTCCCCCCTGATCGTCTGTCACTGCGCCCCCACTATGCCCATACGCACGAACGGGCAATCAAGGGGACGGGGAGTGTCGGGCCCCGGGCGATGGAAAGGTCGGATGGACATATTGTCCGATGGAGTGACTTGCGTCCGATCCGGAAACCTCTTGGGCCGGATTACCCTTTCGACCCTTCATGCGCCTTAATGTTCTTACCAGGGAAGCGAGTTCCCGCGGCGGCACGGTACGGCCGTCGCCCGGGGCCACCGGTGAGGGGTTGGGTGCGTGAACGAGAGTGACTGGGCGGTGGGGGACCGGCGCCGCCTGACGTTCGACGCGTTCTGCGACACGCACCACCGGACGTGGTCCGGCTTCGCCGGCACCCGCCTGCACGAGAGTGCCGCGCGCGAGGCGGTGGAGACCGCGAAGGACCGGGTGTGGCGGGAGTGGCAGCGCATCCTGCGCGAGCCGTACCCGGCGTTCCAGGCGTGGACGATCCTCAAGGAGGAGGTGGCCACGGCCCTGCTGCGCCGGATGATGGACGGCGAACCGTCGCCCGCCCCGGGGCCCGTCCCGCGCTGGGTCCACGCGGTGCGGGCCGCCGCCGAGCGGGCGGGCGACCTGCCGGAGACCGAGGCCGGTCACGAGCGGCTGCACGCCGCCCTGTGCGGACTGTCCGAACGGCGCCACGACGTCGTCGTGCTGCGCTACCTGATCGGCCTGACGGACACTCAGATCGCCGACAGCCTGGCCACGACGGAGGCCAACGTGCGCTCCACCGCGGGCCAGGCCCTCGACCGGCTGGCCGGCGCCCTCGGCGGCCGCCCGCGCGAGCGGCACCGGTGAGCGGCCGACGGCACCGGACCGCCGGGGCGCCCGGCAGCGGCCGGATGCCCGGTGCGGACCGGATGCCCGGCAGGGATCGAATGCCCGGCAGGGATCGAATGCCCGGTACGGACCGTACGGGCCGGGCGCACGGCGGGGGCGGGGCGGGCCGGGCGAGCGGGTTCGGCGGCACCGGGGAGCAGGCCGGGCGGATGGACGGGGAACAGCGATGAGCGCCGGACGCGACAGCCTGCACCTGCCCGCCCGGGCGCCCCGGCCGCGCCCCGACGACACCGGCGTGTCCTGGGAGCGGCTGCTGACCGCCCCGCGCCCCTTCCCCTCCGAGCACCTGCAGGCCGCCCACGAACTCGACCTGGCGGCCAGCCTGGTCCTGGCGATGCCGACCGCCGCCGCCTCGCTGGACCTGCTGGTCGACGACCGGCGCATCCACCCCGAGGGGGCGCTCGTCCTGGGCGCGCTGCTGTACGTCGCCGGCCACCGCGACGGCGCCCAGTTCTGGTGGCAGTTCGCGGCCGGTGGCGGTTCCTACACCGCGGCGTCCTGTCTGAGCCTGCTGCACCGCAGCCTCGGCGAGTTCCTGGACGCCGAGGTCTGGCGCCGCCAGGCCGAGACCCTGGCCGTCGGCCCCCGCCCGCCGCAACGGGTGCTGGAGGCCCGGGACACCCTGCTCCCGCCCGGGGTGCTCGCGGAACTCCTCGCCCTGTGCCACGAGGGTCTGGACGTGAAGCTCCCGCCCCGGCTGGCCGCCGTGGTCCACCGGCTCCCGGTCGCCTGCGACGACCCCGAGTACGGCGAACTGCCCCAGGTGAGCACCACCCTGGTCCGCGACCTGGCCGGGTGAACGCCGAACCGTCCGTGCGCCCGTGCATCCGTCCGCCCACCCGCCTGTCCGCATCCGTGCTGTCCGGTCGTCCGGCCGTCCGGGGCCGGTGCGGCGTCGGTAGGGTGGGGCGGTGAACCACGGCTCTGCGCACCGCCCTGTCGCCCCCGCCCGGTCCGGCGTGCCGGAGCACGGGCGGGTGCCCAAGTACTTCCTGGTGAAGGCCCGGGTGGAGGAACTGCTCGGGGAGCTGGGGCCGGGCGGGCGGCTGCCCACCGAGGCGGACCTGGCCGAGCGGTACGGGGTGGCCCGGGCCACGGTCCGGCAGGCGCTGCGGGACCTGCTGGTGGAGGGGCGGCTGCGGCGGCAGGGGCGCGGGACGGTGGTGGCGGGCGCGAAGATCGAGCAGCCGCTGTCGCTGGCCAGCTACACCGAGGGCGTCACCCGCCAGGGCCTGCGCCCGGGCCGCACCCTGATCGCCCTGGACCGGCTGCCCGCCGACCCCGCCACCGCCGAACGCCTCGCCGTCCCGCCCGGCGAACCGCTCTGGCACCTGGAGCGGGTGCTGCGCGCCGACGAGGAGCGCGTCGGCCTGGAGTCCACCTACCTGCCGGTGGCCCGACTCCCGCACCTGGAACGGGACTTCGACCCGTCCGGCTCGCTCTACGCCCACCTGGCCGAGCGCGGCGTCCGGCCGGCCGGCGCGGAGGAACGCATCGAGACCGTCCTCGCCACCCCCCGCGAGGCCCTGCTGATCGGCACCCCGCCCGCCCTCCCGATGCTCCTGCTGCACCGCCGCAGCCGCGACGCCACCGGCCACCCCCTGGAACTCGTCCGCACCCTCTACCGCGGCGACCGCTTCAGCTTCACCCTCGACCTCACCGCCCCGCCACGGGGCTGACGCCCCGTCAACGCGCCCGTCGAGGCAGGTGTCGGGACGGTGAACCCGGGGAGGTGGGTGTGCGTGGCCCCTTGACCGGTTCGCGGGGAGGTTCTAGCTTTCCTGCGATCAGTTAGGAAATGTTCCTAACTGTTGAACGGTTGGAGTCGCCGATGCCCCCTGCCCGCAGTCGCGCCCGACGCCGCACCGCGCTCGGCGCGACCCTCGCTGCCACGCTCACCGCCGCGCCGCTCGCGCTCGTCAGTGCCCCCGCGCACGCCGCCACCACCGGACTCGTCCGGGTCGACCAGGCCGGGTTCCTGCCGGGGGAGGCCAAGCAGGCCTACCTGATGACCAGCGCGAGTGTCGGCTCGGCGAGCTTCAGCGTCGTCGACTCCAACGGCACCACCGTCAAGACCGGCACCGTCGGCACCACCAGCCTCGGCTCGTGGAACACCGCCTACCCGGCCGTCTACCCGATCACGATCGGCGGCCTGACCGCGCCCGGCACCTACAAGGTGGTGGTCAGCGGCGGCGTCAGCGCCACCTCACCCAGCTTCAAGGTGACCCAACCCGCCGGTCTCTACGGCAAGTTCGTCACCGACGGGGTGAGCTTCTTCCAGACCCAGCGGGACGGCGCCGACACCGTCCCCGGCACGCTGAACCGCAAGCCCGCGCACCTCAACGACGCCAGTGCGAACGTCTACGCGGTGCCGTCCTTCAAGAGCGGCGGCTCGGACGAGATCACCAACAGCGACCTGTCGAAGATCGGCGGCCCGGTGAACGTGGCCGGCGGCTGGTCGGACGCCGGCGACTACCTCAAGTTCACCCACACCACCGCCTACGCGGACGCCGTCCTGCTGGCCTCGCAGCGCGCCCTCGGCTCCGCCGCGCCCGCCGCCCTGGACGCCGAGGCGCACTTCGGCGCGGCCTGGCTGAACCGGATGTGGGACCAGAACAGCAAGACCCTGTACCTGCAGGTCGGCATCGGCTCCGGCAACTCGGCCGGCACCTTCACCGGCGACCACGACCTGTGGCGGCTCCCGGAGAAGGACGACGGCGACACCTCGTCCAAGAACCGCTACGCGGCCGCGCACCGGCCGGTGTTCCGCGCCAACACCCCCGGCGGGCAAGTCAGTCCGAACCTGGCCGGCCGGGTCTCGGCGGCGTTCGCGCTGGCCGCCCAGGTCGACGCCGCGACCAACCCGGTCCAGGCACAGGCGTACTACCAGGCCGCGACCTCGCTGTACGCGCTGGCGAACACCGCCAACCCGCCGAGCACCCTGACCACCGCGGTGCCCAACGATTACTACCCCGAGTCCACCTGGCGTGACGACATGGAGTTCGGCGCCGCCGAACTCGCCCTCGCCGCCCAGAAGCTGGGCCAGAACGCCACCCCGTACCTGACCGCCGCCGCGACCTGGGCCAAGGGCTACCTGGCCAACGACAAGGGCGACACCTTCAACCTGTACGACACCAGCGCGCTCGCCCACGCCGACCTGATCCGGGCCATCGCCGCGGCCGGCAACCCCGGCGGACTGGCCGTCAGCACCGCCGACCTGACCGCCGACCTCAAGCGGCAGACCAAGGCCGGCGCCGACCACGCCGCCGCCGACATGTTCCACGCGGGCGGCAACTACACCGACTTCGACGTCAACTCGCACAGCTTCGGCCTGCTCGCCACCGAGGCGCTCTACAAGCAGGCCAGCGGCGACACCACGTACGACAACTACGCCACCCAGCAGCGCAACTGGCTGTTCGGCGCCAACCCGTGGGGCACCAGCTTCATGGTCGGCGAGGGCACCACCTTCCCGCACTGCATCCAGCACCAGGTCGCCAACATCAACGGCTCCACCGACGGCACCGGCGCGATCCCGGTCGGCGCGGTGGTCAACGGGCCGAACTCCTCCGGCATCTTCAGCGGCGGCCTCGGCGGCTACGAGAGCGGCATGAAGACCTGCCCGGCCGGCGGCGCGGACCCGTTCAACGCCTTCACCGGCCACAGCAGCCGCTACGTGGACGACGTCCGGTCCT
Organism: Kitasatospora sp. NPDC088134; assembly: GCF_044741705.1. Lineage (NCBI taxonomy): Bacteria > Bacillati > Actinomycetota > Actinomycetes > Kitasatosporales > Streptomycetaceae > Kitasatospora > Kitasatospora sp. NPDC088134. The sequence continues at coordinate 60,922 of NZ_JBIUTD010000011.1, forward strand.
GGCAGACCTCCGAGCCCGCCATCGACATGACCGCCTCCGCGATCATCGGCGCCGCGCTCCAGCAGGCCGTCAACAGCACCGGCACCGCGCCCGCCGACGACTTCGCGCTGAGCGTCGGCCCCGCCACCGGCTCCGCCGCGCCCGGCGTCAGCGCCACCGCGACCGTCACCACCACCGTCGTCGCCGGCGCCGCCCAGCCCGTCGCCCTCACCGCGAGCGGCGCCCCCGCCGGCGTCAGCGTCTCCTTCAGCCCGGCCACCGTCACCGCGGGCGGCACCGCCACCCTGACCGCCGCCGTCGCGGCCGGCGCCGCGCCCGGCAGCTACCCGATCACCGTCACCGGCACCTCCGGCTCCACCGCCCACAGCGCCGGCTACACCCTGACCGTCACCGGCACCGCCCCGGCCGACCGCGCGTACGAGGCCGAGGCGGCCGGCAACACCCGCACCGGCCGGGCCGCGCCGGTGGCCTGCCCCGACTGCTCCGGCGGCACCCGGATCGGCTACCTCGGCACCGTCAGTGCGGGCACCGGCAGCCTCACCTTCCAGGGCATCACCACCGCCACCGCCGGGACGTACCAGGTCCGGATCACCTACACCAACGGCTCGGCCGGCGCCCGCTCCGCCCAACTGTCCGTCAACGGCGGCCCGGTGACCACCGTGAGCTTCCCGCCGACCGGCGCCTTCACCACCCCCGGCACCGTCACCGTCCCGCTCGCCCTCGCGGCGGGCGGCAACACCCTCGCGGTGGCCAACCCGTCCGGCGCCGCCCCCGACCTCGACCGCCTGGTCGTCCCCGGCACGCCCGGCTGACCCGACCGTTAGCACCCGGCGCGCACCGCGCTCCGGCGACACCTGTGGGGGGTGCCGCCGGAGCACGTCGGCACATCAGCGCGTCAACACGCCGGGACGTCCAGGTCCGCGACGGCGCGGACCCGGGGGATCGGCGAGGGCAGCAGCCACAGCACCGACAGCACGCCGCCCGCGGCCGCCGTCAGCAGCGCGGCGCGCAGGCCCGCCGTGGAGCCGAGCAGGCCGCCGGCCAGCGCGCCGAGCGGGCGGACCCCGTAGTTGACGGTGGCGAACGCGCCCGAGACCCGGCTGCGCAGCGCCTCCGGGATCACCGCCGCCTGCACCGAATTCAAGTTCACGTCGAAGAGCATCACGCCGAGGCCGGACAGGAACTCGGCCGCCGCCAGCACGCCCGCCCGGGCCCAGGGCGGCCCGTCCGCCACCGTCAGCAGCGCCACCGGCGCGGGGAACAGCACCGCCCCCAGCACGATCGTCCGCCCCACCCCGATCCGGCGCGACAGTGCCGGGGCCAGCACCGCGCCCAGCAGCGCACCGCTCGCACCGACGCCGAAGGCCAGGCCGATGCCGCCCGCCGACAGGCCCAGCTCCCGGCTGGCGAACAGCACCGTCAGGCCGTAGCCGAGGAAGGTGAAGAAGTTGACGGTCGTGCAGCAGCCCAGCGCCGCCCGCAGGTACGGGTGCCCGGCCACGAACCGCAGCCCGTGCCCGGCCCGGGCCAGCACCGAGGGACCGGCGGCGGACGAGGGTTCCGGCTCGTGGACGTCGATCCGGCCGATCAGCAGTGCCGAACCGAGGAAGGACAGCGCGTCCACCAGCACCGCGCCCGGCGCCGTCAGCACCTGCACCAGCACGCCGCCGAGCGCCGGACCGGCCAGTTGCGCGGCCGAACGGGTCGTGCTCAGGCGGCTGTTGGCCTCCAGGTACGAGGCGCGCGGCACCAGGTGCGCGAAGAACGGCGCGTACGCGTTGTTGAACAGCACGCCCGCCGCGCCCGTCACCAGCGCCACCGCGTACAGCTGACCGAGCGTCACCGCGTCGCACAGCGCCGCCACCGGCAGCGAGGCCAGCGCCAGGGCGCGCACCACGTCCGCCAGCACCATCAGCCGGCGCTTGCCGGGGCGGCCGTCCACCCAGGCCCCCAGCAGCACCGCCAGCAGGTTCGGCGCCCAGGCCAGCGCCGTCAGCGCGGCCACCTGCACGGCCGAGGCGTCCAGCGCTCCGGCGGCGATCAGCGGCAGCGCCAGCTCCGATATCCGGTCCCCGAGTTGGGACACCGACTGGCCCGCCCAGAACCGCCGGAACCGCCGGTCACGCCAGAGCGGGGCCGGGACCGGAGTCGTGGCCGGAGTCGTAGCCGGGGTTGCGGATCCGGTCGGGGCCGTCACGGGGTGCCGTCCAAGTTCTCGGTGGCCTCGGTGGCCTCCGGCAGGGCATAGCGCATCAGCCGCACCGCCCGGGCCCCGGCCGGCCAGTCGGCGCGTTCGCGGTGCACGTACGGGGCGAGCAACTGCTCGACGGCCTCCTCCAGTTCGGCCAGCTCCGCGGGCGAGAGCACCACCCGGGTGTTCGCCAGGCCGGACAACTTCCGCCACTCCAGCGGAAGTTCGGGCTCGACCTCGGCCATCCAGCGGGCCGGCAGGGCCGCCGAGCGCTGGAACATCAGCTGCGACAGCGCGGACGCCGCCTCCGCCGACCCCTCCTCCGCCCCGGCCGCGAACCGGAACCCGCGCCCGACCGCCTCCCACCGCCGCTTGCGCCGGTCCGGCCCCGGCTCGGCGTCCCGCACCAGACCGAACTCCGCCAGGTGCCGCAGATGCCAACTCGCCACCGTCGGCGTCGCCCCCACATGCGGCGCCAACTCGCTCGCGGTGGCGGCCCCGTGCAGCCGCAACCGCTCCAGGATCGCCAACCGCACGGGATGGGCCAGGGCGCGCATCGCCCGGGGATCGGTGACCTCGACGTCACCCAGCGGATTCTCGGAACTCATTCCTGAGAGCATCCTCTCACATATCCTGAGCGTCAACTCTCAGATCTCCCGGCGGGGCACCCGCCGACACCCCGCCGGCACCCCGGCGGCACGGTGCGCAACACCGACGCGCAACATTGCAACAGGGCCGTGAAAAGCGTGCGTTGTCCGGGCGGAAGCGATTGCGGGGGGTTCCGGGGCGGTCGTAGGTTCGCCGGGCAGTGCGCAGCGCGCGCTCCGTCCGGTCGGGGACGCCCGCCGACTTCCTTCCGTCCGCACGCCCGTCCCGCCGAGAGAGGGTCTGCACGCCATGAGTCGGAATCCCGAACCGTCCCGCGAGGAGCCGACGTTCGGCCGCCGCGGGTTCCTGGCCGGGGCGGCGTCCGTCGCCGCCGCGGCCGCCCTGCCGCTGGGCGCGGGCAGCGCCGTCGCCGCCGGGCCCGCCGCCCGGCCCAACGTCCTGGTGATCCTCACCGACGACCAGCCGAAGCAGACCGAGTGGGCCACGCCCCGGACGGTCGACTGGCTGGTCGGCCACGGGGTGCGCTTCACCTCCGGGCACGTCACCACGCCGCTGTGCGCGCCCTCCCGGTCCTCGATCTTCAGCGGCCAGTACGCGCACCACCACGGCGTCCGCGACAACGGCCACCCGTACCGCCTCGACCAGCGGCACACCTTCCAGCGGCTGCTGCACCAGGCGGGCTACCGCACCGGCCTGTTCGGCAAGTACCTGAACGCCTGGCACCCCGCCGACAACCCGCCGCACTTCGACGAGTGGCTGCTCGCCGCGCCGGTGGTCTACAACGACGGCCAGTACAACGACAACGGCACCGTGCGGACCGTCCCCGGCTACTCCACCACGGTGATCCGCGACCGGGCCCTCGCCTTCCTGGACAAGGCCGCCGCCGACCCGCGCCCCTGGTTCGCCTTCGTCGCCCCGAAGGCCTCGCACGAACCCAACACGCCCGAGCCCCGGTACGCCACCACGCCCGTCCCCGTCTGGGACGGCCGCCCGTCCGTCGGCGAGGCCGACCGCAGCGACAAGCCCGAGTGGATCCAGAACGCCACCGGCACCCTCGCCACCGGACGGCAGCTGAGGGAGCGCCAGCTGCGCACCCTGCTCTCGGTGGACGACGCCGTGCAGGCCCTCCACGACAGGCTGGCCGCGCTCGGACAGCTGGACAACACCCTGGTGATCTACCTCGGCGACAACGGCTACACCTGGGCCGACCACGGCTGGTCGAAGAAGTCGGTGCCCTACCTGCCCTCCGTCGAGGTGCCGTTCTACCTGTCCTGGCCGGCCGGCGGCTTCGGCGCGGGCAGCCCCGCCGACCACCGGATCGTCGCCAACATCGACATCGCCCCGACCGTCCTGGAGGCCGCCGGGATCACCCCCGGCTGGGCGCTCGACGGGCACTCGCTGCTCGGCACCCACAGCCGCGACCACCTGCTGACCGAGTACTGGGAGCAGGGCGTGCACCAGGCCGGGCGGCCGCACACCTGGTCCTCGTACCTGTCGAAGACCGAGCAGTACACCGAGTACTACAAGCTGCACACCGACGCGGACGGCCTGCCCGTCGGCACCGGCGAGGTCGCCTTCCGCGAGTACTACGACCTGGCCGCCGACCCGTACCAGCTGGTCAACCGCCTGTACCAGGCCACCCCCGCCCAGGAGCAGGCGCTCGGAATCCCGGCCCTCGCCGCGACCCTCGCCGCCGAGCGCAGCGCCTGACCCCACCCCCAGTACCCCGGCCGGTCGTCTCCCCGGCGGCCGGCCGGACCCGCACCTCCGCGAAGAACGCGAAGAAGAGGCCGCCATGCTCTCCTGCTGCACCCCCGGGCACGAGCCCACCGACCACCCCGGCCTTCCACCGCTCCCGCTGCTCCCGCTGCTCCCGCCGTCCGCCCCCGAGCCCTCGCCCGCCGCCCGGCGGGCCGCCCGGGGGCTGCTGGAGCTGCCCGGCGGGGCGTTCCTGATGGGCGGTCAGGACCCGGACGGGATACCGGGGGACGGCGAGGGGCCGGTCCGAGAGGTGCGGGTGGACGCGTTCGCGATCGCGGCGACCACCGTCAGCAACGCCGAGTTCGCCTCCTTCGTCCGGGAGACGGGGTACCGCACCGAGGCCGAGCGCTTCGGGTCGAGCTTCGTCTTCGAGGGCTTCCTCACCGACCGGCTGCGCGCCCTCTCGCCGCCGGTCGCCGCCACCCCGTGGTGGCGCTCCGTCGAAGGCGCGAGCTGGCGCGCCCCGGAGGGCCCGGGCAGCGACTTCGCGGCCCGGCAGCAGCACCCCGTGGTGCACGTCTCCTGGCATGACGCCCTCGCCTACTGCGCCTGGTCCGGCACCAGGCTGCCCACCGAGGCCGAGTGGGAGTACGCGGCGCGCGGCGGCCGCCAGGGCACCCGCTACCCGTGGGGCGACGAACTCGCCCCGGACGGACGGGAGATGCTCAACATCTGGCAGGGCGACTTCCCGACCCGCAGGACCGGCCGACACCGCTCCACCGCCCCCGTGCGCGCCTACCGGCCCAACGGGTACGGCCTCCACAACGTGCTCGGCAACGTCTGGGAGTGGTGCGCCGACCGCTTCAGCCCCGACCACCACCGGGCCGCCACCCCCGCCACCCGCGACAACCCGACCGGCCCCGCCGAGGGCCCGAACCGGGTGATGCGCGGCGGCTCCCACCTCTGCCACGCCTCCTACTGCCACCGCTACCGGCTGGCCGCCCGCTCCTCCAACACCCCGGACAGCTCCAGCGGCAACATCGGCTTCCGGGTGGCCCGCTGAGCCCGGCGGCACCGGGGGAGCGGGCGCCCGAATAATCGCTTGTGTCCGATCCGGGACGCCGTCTACCGTTCTGCGCATGGGTTCTCTGTGACACTCCCCGCGCGGCCGCGTCGAGCAAGGCTCCGCCGCCGCGCGTTCCCGCCCGCGCCCTCCGCGCCTCCGGTACGGCCGGTCTTCCGGCCGCCGTGAGGACGCGGCGGCGTGCGCGGGCGTGTCCACCACCCACGCCCATCGGCCCGCTCCGGCCGGGAACAGGGGGCCGCGCATGCGCACCTCATCACTCGCTTCTCTCACGCTCCGGCACGTCACCCGCCGCTTCGGCGACCGCACCGTACTGGAGGACGTCTCCTTCGGCGTCCGGCCCGGCGAGCGGGTCGGCGTCATCGGCGACAACGGCGCCGGGAAGTCCACGCTGCTGCGGCTGATCGCCGGGCTGGACGCGCCCGACGCGGGCGAACTGACGGTCCGCGCCCCCGGCGGCACCGGCCACCTCGCCCAGTCCTCCGCCCTCCCGCCGGAGGCCACCGTGCAGGACGCGGTGGACGAGGCGATGGCCGACCTCCGCGCCCTGGAGCGCCGGATGCGCCGCGCCGAGGCCGACCTCGCCGACGGCCCCGACAGCCCCGACGGCCCCGACGGCTCCAGCGGCTCCGGCGGGTCGGACGGTTCGCGGCAGGCCGCCGCGCTCGCCGAGTACGGCCGGCAGGCCGCCGCGCTCGCCGAGTACGGCCGGCTGGTCGCCCGGTACGAGGCCCGCGCCGGGTACACCGCCCACAGCCGGGTGGAGGCCGCCCTGCACGGCCTCGGCCTGCCCGGGCTCGACCGGGCCCGCCGCCTGGGCACGCTCTCCGGCGGCGAGCGCGCCCGCCTCGCGCTGGCCGCCACCCTCGCCGCCCGCCCCGAACTGCTCCTGCTGGACGAGCCCACCAACGACCTCGACGACGACGCCCTCGGCTGGTTGGAGGCCCACCTGCGGTCCCACCGCGGCACGGTCCTCGCCGTCACGCACGACCGGGTCTTCCTGGAACGCGTCACCGACACGGTGCTGGAGGTCGCCGAGGGCCGGGTCCGGCGCCACGGCGACGGCTACGCGGGCCACCTCGCGGCCCGCGCCGCCGACCGCCGCCGCCGGCTGCGCGAACACGCCGAGTGGCGCGCCGAACTGACGCGCCAGCAGGAACTCGCCGCCACCCAGGTGACGCGGCTGGCCGCGATCCCGCGCAAGGCGCCACTGGCCGTCTTCGGCCACGGCGGCTTCCGGGCCCGCGGCCGGGCGCACGGCGCCACCGTCCGCATCCGCAACGCCAAGGAGCGGGTCGCCCGCCTGACGGACCGTCCGGTCCTGCCCCCGCCCGAACCCCTGGTGTTCGCCGCCCGGATCGGCACCGCCGAGCGACCGGCGGCGGACGGCCCGCCGCCGCCCGCCGCCGAGCTCGACGGCGTCCTGGTCCCCGGCCGGCTCGCGCTGCCCGCCCTGCGGATCGGCCCCGCCGAACGCCTCCTGGTCACCGGGCCCAACGGGGCGGGCAAGACCACCCTGCTCCGGGTCCTGGCCGGCGAACTGCACCCCGCCCGGGGCACCGTCCGGACCCGCGGCCGGATCGGCCACCTGCGCCAGCGCGAGACCCCGTGGCCACCGGGCCTGACGGTCCTGCGGACCTTCGCGCACGGCCGCCCGGGCGACCCCGCCGACCACCTCGACCGGCTGCTCTCGCTCGGCCTGTTCCACCGCGCCGACCTGGGCCGCCGGATCGGCGACCTCTCCTACGGCCAGCGCCGCCGGATCGAACTCGCCCGCCTGGTCGCCGAACCCGTCGACCTCCTGCTGCTCGACGAACCCACCAACCACCTCGCCCCCGCCCTGGTCGAAGAACTGGAGTCCGCCCTGTCCGCCTACCCCGGCGCCGTCGCCCTCGTCACCCACGACCGCCGCCTGCGCGCCCGCTTCCCCGCCGACCAGCACCTCGCCCTCACCCCGCGGGAGGCCGCCGCGAACGCCGGCTGACGCCGCCTCACCTCGCGGCCCGTGCCGCCCGCAGTTTCTCGACCAGGGCGCGGTGCTCCTCCCGGGCGGCCCGGCGCTCCGCGGCCTCGGTGCGGACGGCGGTCAGGGCCGTCGCCCCGGCGTCGAACGGGGCCGGGGCGCAGCGGGGGTCGGCCGCGGCGTGCCGTCGCCAGTCGTCCTGCCAGAACTCGACCGTCCAGCCCGGCCACGACTCCGGGGCGCGGTAGGCCCCGGGGGAGAAGCAGAGCGTCCACCAGCCCAGGCGGCGGCGCGCCGGGTCGAGGTGGAGGCCGGCGTTGACGTGCAGGCGGCCGGTGTCGTGCCCGGGCGCGTCCGCCAGGCGGTCGAGCAGGGCCGGCCCCTCGTGGACGGGGTGGTCGAAGCAGTGGGAGGCGACGTGGCAGCCACCCCCGGCGACGGTGACCAGCACGCCGCCCGGGTCGGGCCCGGCCAGGTCCTCGTCGTCGGGCGCCAGGAACGGCGCCGGACAGAGCGGCGCGTCGGGGCAGCGGACGTACTCCGCGTCCAGCCCGAGGTGGGCGCGCAGTTCGGCCGGGCCGTCGTACAGCCGGCGGACCTCCCAGCCCGGCCAGGCCGCCCGGACCAGCTCCAACAGGGCCGCGTGGTGGCGAAGTTCGCCGCTCGGGCCCTCCCGGACGAAGAACAGCAGCACCCGTCGGCCGAGGTCGACCAGGACCCCGCCGTCGGCCATCACCTCGTCCAGCCACCAGCCGTCCCGGTGCAGCCCGGGGAGCAGGTCGAGCAGCGCGGCCGGGCCGTCCAGCAGGTCGAGGTCGAGGCCGACCGCCCACCCGCTCCGGTACAGCTCGTGCGCGCCGTCCGCGCGCACCACGACGACGTTCGCCCGGTCTCCCACCGGGCCAGGATGACGGGCCGGAACGCCCTTCGGCGACCGGTTTTCCCCTGCCCCGGTGACCCTCCCGGCGACCCCGGGCGTCCGCGCCGGGTTCCCGTGATCCACCCTTGACCGGCCCTTGCCGGGTCGGCGAGGGCATGTCGCGGGGGTGCCCGGCGGTCCTAGCGTCCTGCCGCCGAGCCGTACCGGCCGAGGCTCCACACCCCATCGGAGCCGAAGGCCGTCCCCCATCAACCCCGGCCCGGCGGGAGGAAACCCGATGAACCGCAAGACCGCGCTGACGGCAGCCGTCGCGGCCGCCCTCACCCTGGGCAGTGCTTTCGTGGCGAGCTCGCAGAACGTCGCACTGGCCAGCCCCACCACCCAGTCCGGGGCCGGGTTCCAGGCGATGAGCACGGTGGGCCGCCTGGCGGCCATGGAGCAGGCGGGCCGGGAGGCCGACGCGGTGGCGAAGTCGCTGGGCCTCGGCTCCGACGAGCGCCTGCTGGCCAAGGACGTCCTGGTCGACAACGACGGCTCCCGGCACGTGCGCTACGACCGCACCTACCGGGGCCTGCCGGTGGTCGGCGGCGACCTGGTGGTGTACCGCGCGAAGAACGGCCGGATCACCTCCACCAGCTGGGCGCACGAGGGCGCGATCAAGGTCGCCGGCCTCGCGCCGAAGCTGAGCACCCAGGACGCCTCGGCCACCGCCGAGCGCAGCGCCAAGCACGTCAAGCAGGCCCGCACCGGCACCCTGGACAGCAGCCAGCTGGTGGTCTGGGCGGTCGGCAAGGTCCCGCTGCTGGCCTACCGCACCACCGTCACCGGCGACGGCGAGGCGGGCGCGCAGTCCCGCGAGGCCGTCCTGGTCGACGCCGCCAGCGGCGCCGTGCTGGACCAGTACGAGCTGGAGCAGGGCGTCTCCGGCACCGGCAACGGCGTCAACGTCGGCCAGGTCACCATCGAGACCAGCCAGGGCGGCAGCGGCTACACGCTGACCGACGCGCTGCACGGCTCCACGATCGTCTACGACTCGTACAACAGCCCGCAGTCGAACCCGGCGCAGAACGCCCGGACCTTCTCGAAGTCCTCCAACTCCTGGGGCAACGGCTCCACGTCGAGCCGGGAGAGCGCCGCCGTGGACGCCTCCTACGGCCTGGCCAAGACCTGGGACTTCTACAAGAACACCTTCAACCGCTCCGGCATCCGCAACGACGGCCGCGGCGCCCCGGCGTACGTGCACGTCGACAACCAGCTGCTGAACGCCTTCTACGACGACTCGTGCTTCTGCATGTCGTTCGGCGACGGCTCCTCGCAGAACGGCAACATCCCGCTGACCGCGCTCGACGTCTCCGGCCACGAGATGAGCCACGGCGTCACCGCCGCCACCGCCAACCTGAACTACTCGGGTGAGTCCGGCGGCCTGAACGAGGCCACCTCCGACATCTTCGGCACCATGGTCGAGTTCTCCGCCGGCAACAGCACCGACCCCGGTGACTACTACATCGGCGAGAAGCTCAACATGGGCAACGGCTACCTGCGCCGGATGGACAACCCGGCCGCCGACGGCTCCTCGCTGTCCTGCTACAGCAGCCGGGCCGGCCAGGTCGACGTGCACTACTCCTCCGGCATCGCCAACCACTTCTTCTACCTGACCGCCGAGGGCACCGGCGCCAAGACCATCGGCGGCCTGCCGCACAACGGCACCCCGTGCAACGGCGACAGCTTCGGCGGCATCGGCAAGGACAAGGCCGCGCAGATCTGGTACCGCGCGCTGTCCACCTACATGACCTCCACCACCAACTACTCGGCGGCCCGCACCGCCACCCTGCAGGCCGCCGCCGACCTGTACGGCGCCAACTCGCAGGAGCGGTACATCGTCTCCAAGGCCTGGGCCGCCGTCTCCATCGGCACCGCGCTGCCCGACCCGGGCAACGGCACCCCCTCGCCCTCGCCGACCGGCACCGGCAGCCCGTCCCCGACCGCCTCGCCCACCAACCCCAACCCGGGCAACGCGCTGACCAACGGCGGCTTCGAGCAGGGCGCCACCGGCTGGACGCAGAGCGCCAACGACATCACCAACTCCACCCAGCAGCAGGCGCACGGCGGCTCCTGGTACGCCTGGATGATGGGCTACGGCAGCGCCGCCACCGAGTCGCTGTCGCAGAACAACATCGCCGTCCCGGCCACCGGCTCGCCCAAGCTCACCTTCTGGCTGAAGGTCACCACCGCCGAGTCCGGCTCCACCGTCTACGACACGCTGAAGGTCAACGTCAACGGCACCACCCTGGCCACCTACTCCAACGCCAACGCCAGCGCCGGGTACGTGCAGAAGACCGTCGACCTGTCCGCCTACCGCGGCCAGACCGTCAGCCTGGAGTTCGCCGGCCAGGAGGACGCCTACCTGGCGACCACCTTCCTGCTCGACGACGTCGCCCTCGGCTGACGCACCGTCAGGGACCGGCCCCCGCGGCCGATCCTTAAGGGGGGCTTAACGGGAGATCGCGGAGGTGTCGTGTTCATGCGACACCCTCGCGCAGCCGGGGCGGAGGCGGCACACTGACCGCCATGACCGGCATCCACACCGGCCCGGTCGGGTCCGCCACCACCCCGGCGGACCCGACCGGGCTCCCGCTCGTCGACCGTGCGAACCTGCTCGCCGAGATCCGCGCCGCCCTCACCGCCACCGGCGGCGTCCTGCTGCACGGACCGGCCGGCATCGGCAAGACCGCCCTGCTCGACGCGCTCGCCCAACACGCCGACACCACCGGGGAGTCGGTGCTGCGCAGCAGCCCCACCGCGGCCGAGGCCGACCTCCCCCACCTGGCGCTGATCGACCTCCTCGGCGAAGCCCTCCCCGGCCTCGCCGAGGACCTCCCCGACCACCTCCGGCAGGCCCTCGAACGCGCCCTGCTGCACCGCGCCCCCGCCCCCGGCACCCCCACCGACCCGCTCGCCGTCCGGGTCGCCGTCCTGGAGGCACTGCGCCGCCTCGCCCAGCGCGGCCCCGTGCTCGTCCTGCTCGACGACACCCAGTGGCTCGACGAGGCCAGCCGCCAGGTCATCGCCTTCGCCGCCCGCCGACTGACCGACCGGCCCGTCCGCTTCGCCGTCACCGAACGCACCGAACACACCGACGCCGAACCCGCGATGGGACGGCTCTGCCCGCCCGCCGCCCGCGAGATCCCGGTCGGCCCGCTCGGCGAACGCGGCACCGGCGCCCTGCTGCGCGAACGCCTCGGCCTCCGGCTGAGCGGCCTCACCCTCACCCGGGTGCACCGGGTCAGCGGCGGAAACCCCTACTACGCGCTGGAGTTGGGCCGCTCACTGGCCGCCGGGGGCAGCGAGGCCGCGCTCGCCGCCGACCCCGCCCGCCCGCTCGACGTCCCGCACCGGCTGCGCGCCCTGGTCTCCGCCCGGATCGGCGAACTCCCCGACTCCGCCCGGCAGTCCCTCACCGTCCTGGCCGCCGCCCGCCCCGGCACCGACCTGCCCGCCGCCGTCACCGAAGCCCTCGCCGCCGCCCGCCGCCACGGCGTCATCCGCCAAACCCCCAGCGGCACGCCCCAGTTCAGTCACCCCCTGGTCGCCGAGGTGCTGCTCGCCGACGCCGACCCCGACGACCTGCACGCCGCCCACCGGCTGCTGTCCACCCTCACCGCCGACCCCGTCGAACAGGTCCGTCACCAGGCCCTCGCCACCGACCGCCCCGACCCCCGGCTGGCCTCCCGGCTCGCCCGCGCCGCCGACGCCGCCCTCACCCGCGGTGCCCCCGGCACCGCCGCCGAACTGCTCCGCCTCGCCGCCGACCACACCCCCGAACCCGACGCCGCCGGCCGCCGCCTGCTCGCCGCCGCCCGCAACGCCGCCGCCGCCGGCCTGCCCGACCTGGCCCGCTCCTGCGCCGAACGCCTCACCACCGCCCCCGCCGCCGACATCCGGGTGCACGCCCGGCTGCTGCTCGCCCGCCTGCTCGGCCCCGACCACCCCGGCGCCGAACCCCTGCTCGCCGCCGCCGCCGAGGACACCGGCGGCCACCCCGCCCTCACCGCCGCCGTCCACCAGGAACGCGCCGTCCGCGCCCTGCACCACGGCGACCGGGCCACCGGCATGGCCGAACTCGAAACCGCCGAGAAGCACGCCGACCACGCCGACGACCCCGACCTGCTGGTCGAACTCCTCGCCCAGCGCGCCCCCATCACCCTGCTCACCGACCCCGCCCGCGGCCTCGCCCAGCTCGAACGCGGCGCCCGCCTCGCCGCCGGCCGCCCGCTCACCGCCGCCGCCGTCTTCTGCCACCAGGGCCTGGCCATCGCCGCCCTGCGCACCGGCGACCTGCCCCGCGCCCTCGACGAGGTCGAGACCCTGCGCGACCGGGTCGAGGCCGCCGGCCGCACCGAGGACCTCGCCAACGTCCTCTACATCGCCGCCTCCGTCTACGAACGCGCCGGCCGCTGCGCCGACGCCTTCGCCGCCGGCCGCGCCGCCCACGACCTGCGCGAACGCATCGAACCCAGCCCGGGGCCGGCCCGCGTCCTCGGCGGCGCCGCCGAACTCAACGGCGGCACCGCCGAACGCGCCGCCCGGCTCCTCGACTCCGCGATCCGCGCCGCCGAGGACGACCACGACCACGAATGGCTCGCCTACGCCCACGGCCTGCGCGGCCGGGTCGAACTCCTGCGCGGCCACCACCCCGCCGCCGCCGACCACCTCACCCGCTGCCTGGCCCAGCTGCGCCGGATGGAGTTCCACGACCCCGCGCTGTTCCTGGTCGACGCCGACCTCGCCGAGGCGCTCACCCTCTCCGGCCGCCACGAGGAGGCGGCCGCCGTCCTCGCCGACGCCCGCGAACGCGCCGGCCGGCTCGGCCGCGACGTCGTCCTGCTCGGCCTGCATCGCGCCGAGGCCCACCTCGCCGCCGCCACCGACCCCCGCCGGGCCGCCGACACCCTGCGGGCGCTGCTCCCCGACACCCACCCCTACCCGCTCGAACTCGCCCGCGCCCACCTGGCGCTGGCCCACCTGGAACGCCGCTCCCGCCGCCGCGCCGCCGCCCGCACCGCCCTCCAGGAGGCGCACGCCCGCTACACCGCCGCCGCCTGCCTGCCCTGGCAGCAGCACACCGCCACCGCCCTCGCCGCGCTCGACGCCCTGGAGGCCGACCCCACCCCCACCCAGCAGCAGATCCTCGCCCTGATCCGCAACGGCGCCACCAACCGCGAGATCGGCGCCGCCCTCCACCTCTCCGTCAAGGCCGTCGAGGCCAACCTCACCCGCCTCTACCGCCAGTACGGCGTCCGCGGCCGCGCCGAACTCGCCCGCCACCGCGACTGACGGCCCGCCACCGCGCCCGCCCGCCCGCCGCCGCGACCGACCGCCCGTCAGCCCGGCCCGGGAACGGCGTCCAGGGCGGCGAGTTCGGCCGGGCTCAGCCGCAGGGCGCCCGCGGCCAGGTTCTCGGCCAGGTGGGCGGGGTCGCCGGTGCCCGGGATGGCCAGGACGTGCGGACCCTGGTGCAGGGTCCAGGCGAGGCGGACCTGCGCGGGGCTCGCGCCGTGCGGGCGGGCGACGGCCCGGACGGCGGCGGGCTCGGGGCCGGTGCGCCCGGTGGTGCGCCCCTCGCCCGCGATCGCGTAGAACGGAACGAAGGCGATGCCGCGCTCCCCGCAGGTCCGCAGGAACGCCCGCTGCTCGGCGGAGGCCCCGAGGCCGAAAGCGTTCTGGACGCACACCACGGGCGCCACCGCCAGCGCCTCGTCGAGGTGGTGCGGGCGGACGTTGGACAGCCCCAGGTGCCGGATCAGCCCCGCGGCCCGCAGTTCGGCGAGCGCGCCGAAGCGCTCGGCGATCGAATCGGTGCCGACGATCCGCAGGTTGACCAGGTCGAGGTGGTCGCGGCCGAGCTGCCGCAGGTTCTCCTCGACCTGGCCGCGCAGCTGACGGGGCGTCGCGTGCGGCAGCCAGTGGCCGGACGGGTCGCGGCCCGGCCCGACCTTGGTGGCGATGGTCAGCCCCGCCGGGTACGGGCCGAGCGCCCGGCTGATCAGCTCGTTCGCCGAGCGCAGCGGCGAGAAGTAGAAGGCGGCGGTGTCCAGGTGGTCGACGCCCAGGTCGACGGCCCGCCGCAGCAGGCGGATCGCGCCGTCCCGGTCGCGCGGCTCGGCGTCGGGCCGCAGCGCCGGACCCAGCTGGGGCAGCCGCATGGTGCCCAGGCCGATCCGGTGGACGGTGCGGTCGCCGAGCACCCAGGTACCGGCGGCCGCCGCGAGGGGAAGGAGTGGAGTCATGCCGGAAGGATCACCGCCCCGCTAGGGTGGCCGCCAATGATTCACACATGACTGAATCGATACTGAATCGACCGGACGGGGCGGGGAGCGGCGTGGCGGAACTGGCCTTCTCGGCGGGCGACCTGGCCCGACTGCGCTTCGCCGTCACGCCGATGTGGCAGGTGGTGACGGGCTACCGGCTGCTGCGCGGCGGGACGGCCGGGTCGACCGTGCACCGGGCCTGGGCCGAGCAGGTCGGGCCCCGGGTGGCGGCGGCCGGACTGGACCGCGGCCGGCTCGCCGAACTCGTCCCGCCGGACGGGTTCTACCCGAAGTTCCTGAACCCGGCCCCCACCGGCCACGCCCCCACGCTGGAACAGGAACTGACGGCCCTCCGGTCCGCGCCCGCGGAACTGGTGCACCGCGACCTCGCCCACCTGGAGCACCACCGCGGGCCGCTCGGCCCCCGGGCCCGGGAGCTCCGGCACGACCCCGGACCGGCCCTGGACGGGCTGGCCCGGGAGGTCCGGGCGTTCTGGGACGTGGCGCTCGCCCCGTACTGGGCGCGGATCCGCGCCGTGCTGGAGACCGACGTCCTGCACCGGGCCCGCCAGGTCGCCGAGCACGGCGCGGGCCGGGCCCTGGACGACCTGCACACCGCCGTGAGCTGGGACGGCGAGGCGCTGCACCTGACCCGCTGGCCCAAGGCGCTGTCCCGGCCGACGGCCGGGCCCGGGCTGGTCCTGGTGCCGTCGGTCTTCACGGCGGCCCGGGTGCCGACCCGGATCGCCCCGCCGGACCCGCCGCAGCTCGTCTACCCGGCGCGCGGCACCGGCACGCTCTGGGCCCCCGCGCCCACCGGCGGCACCGGGGCGCTGGCCGCCGTCCTCGGCCGCTCCCGGACCAGGCTGCTCGCCGAACTCGACACCCCGGCCTCCACCACCCGGCTCGCCCACCGCACCGGCCTCTCCCCGGCCGGGGTCTCCCAGTACCTGACGGCGCTGCGCGCGGCCGGCCTGGTCACCGCCCACCGGGTCGGCCGCAGCGTCCTCTACGCCCGGACGGCCGCCGCCGAGACCCTGCTCGACGCGGCCGCCGGGGCCTGAGCCCCCGGGCGCGCACCCGGTGACGGTCCGTCGGGACAACGACCCCTCCCCGGCGCCGGACGACCACGGCGACCCGGCGGCCGCGTCCCGGGCGCGACCCTCCGGACGGTCGGACCGCAGCTCCCCGACCGGACCTGACCGGTCGTCAACGGCCGACGGATGCAGTGCGGTCGAACGCCGGCAGCCGCGTTCCGGGCGGGAGCGCGCCCGCCCGGTCGGCGTCGGCCAGGTGGGCGAGCAGCGCGCTGCGGAAGGCGGCGGCGGCCCGGCCGAGCGGGAGGTCGCGGCCGTGGGCGAGGGCGATGGTGCGGCCCAGCCCGGGGGCGGTGAAGGGCGCGGCGGGCAGGCCGGAGCTGGCCGCGACCATGCCGGGGACGACGGCGGGGCCGAGCCCGGCCCGGACGGCGGCCAGCACGGCGTCCATCTCGCCGCCCTCGACGGCGTACGAAGGCTCGAATCCGGCCGCCCGGCAGGCGGCGAGGGTGGTCTCGCGGACGTCGTAGCCCTCGCGGAACATCACCAGGCCCCGGCCGCGCAGGTCGGTGATCCGGGCCCGGCGGCGGGGCAGCGGCTCGGCGGCGACCAGCACCAGGTCCTCGTGCAGCAGCGGGGTGACGGCGAGCGCCGCCCACGGCGCGGGGTCGGGGGCGATGACCAGCGCCAGGTCCAGCTCGCCGGCCTCCAGGTCGCGGACCAGGTCGCGGGAGCCGCCCTCGGTCAGGTGCAGGTCAACGCCGGGGTGCCGGGCCCGGTAGGCGCGCAGTACCTCCGGGACCAGGCTGGCGCAGAGCGAGGGCGGGGCGCCGAACCGGACCCGGCCGCGCCGCAGCTGCACCGTCTCGGCGACGGCCCGCCGCGCGCTGTCCGCGTCGGCGAGGATGCGCCGGGCCAGCGGCAGCAGGGCCTGCCCGGCGTCGGTCAGGGTGGTGCCGGCCCGCGAGCGGTGGAACAGCTCGGCGCCCAACTCCCGTTCCAGCGCACGGATCTGCTGGGAGAGCGAGGGCTGCGAGACGTGGCTGGCCTCGGCGGCCCGGGTGAAGTGCCGGGCGTCGGCGACCGCGACGAAGTAGGCGAGCTGCTGCAACTGCACACCAGCCATCATAGGCATGACCTATCACCAGCGGCGTTTTCATGTCTTGGACACCCCCGACGCGCCCGGCCTACGGTCATGGTCATGGCTCCTGCTACCCGGACGAACCGGACGACCCGGACCGCCGCCCCCGGCCGGCACCCGTCCTCCCTGGCGTCGCTGTGGCGCAGCTCCGTCGGCAAGAAGGCGGTGATGGCGGTCAGCGGCCTGCTGATGCTGGCCTACCTGGTCGCCCACATGCTGGGCAACCTCAAGGTGTTCTTCGGCCCGGACGACATCAACGGCTACGCGCACTGGCTGCGCACCATCGGCGAGCCCTTCCTGCACCACGGCTGGTTCCTCTGGCTGGCCCGGCTGGTCCTGCTCGCGGCCGTGCTCGCCCACGGCACCGCCGCCTACCAGCTCTCCCGCCGCGACCTGAAGGCCCGTCCGGTCAAGTACGCGCACCGGCGGCAGCGGGCCACGTACGCGACCCGGACGATGCGGTGGGGCGGGGTGATCCTCGGGCTGTTCGTCGTCTGGCACCTCCTCGACCTGACCACCCTCACGGTGAATCCGGCCGCCGAGGAGGGCCACCCGTACCAGAACATCGTGGCCTCGTTCTCGACCTGGTACTCGGGCGCGATCTACTGCCTGGCGATGCTGGCGCTCGGCCTGCACGTGCGGCACGGCTTCTGGAGCGCCGCGCAGACCCTGGGCGTCAACAACCCGCGCCGCGACCGGGCGTTGAAGCTCGCCGCGAACGGGCTGGCGCTGCTGCTGACCGCCGGGTTCCTGTCGGTGCCGGTCGCCGTGATGACCGGACTGGTCCGATGAACCCCCACCACCCCACCGGGAGCACGGCAATGAGCTACCTCGACTACACCCTCGGTGCGCCGGTCACCGACACCGCCGCCCCCGCCGGGCCGATCGAACAGCGCTGGGAACAAAGGCGGTTCGAGGCCAAGCTGGTCAACCCCGCCAACCGCCGCAAGCACACCGTGATCGTGGTCGGCACCGGCCTGGCCGGCGGCGCGGCCGGTGCCACACTCGCCGAACAGGGCTACCGCGTCGTCCAGTTCTGCTTCCAGGACTCGCCGCGACGTGCGCACTCGATCGCCGCGCAGGGCGGCATCAACGCCGCCAAGAACTACCGCAACGACGGCGACTCGGTGCGCCGGCTGTTCTACGACACCGTCAAGGGCGGCGACTTCCGGGCCCGCGAGTCCAACGTGCACCGCCTCGCCGAGGTCTCGGTCGAGATCATCGACCAGTGCGTGGCCCAGGGCGTCCCGTTCGCCCGCGAGTACGGCGGCCTGCTCGACACCCGCTCCTTCGGCGGCGTCCAGGTCTCCCGCACCTTCTACGCCCGCGGCCAGACCGGGCAGCAACTCCTGCTCGGCGCCTACCAGGCGCTGTCCCGGCAGGTCGCCGCCGGGAACGTCGAGCTGCACCCGCGCACCGAGATGCTCGACCTGCTGGTGGTCGACGGCCGGGCCCGCGGCATCGTCGCCCGCGACCTGGTCAGCGGCGAGATCCGCTCCTACACCGCGGACGCCGTGGTGCTCGCCACCGGCGGCTACGGCAACGTCTTCTACCTCTCCACCAACGCCAAGAACTCCAACGCGACGGCCATCTGGCGGGCCCACCGGCGCGGCGCCCTGTTCGCCAACCCGTGCTTCACCCAGATCCACCCGACCTGCATCCCGCGCTCCGGCGACCACCAGTCCAAGCTGACCCTGATGAGCGAGTCGCTGCGCAACGACGGCCGGATCTGGGTGCCCAGGGCGAAGGGCGACACCCGCCCGGCGGCGCAGATCCCCGAGGACGAGCGCGACTACTACCTGGAGCGGATCTACCCGGCGTTCGGCAACCTGGTGCCGCGCGACATCGCCTCCCGGGCCGCCAAGGTGGTCTGCGACGAGGGCCGCGGCGTCGGCCCCGGCGGGCAGGGCGTCTACCTGGACTTCGCCGACGCGATCGCCCGGCTCGGCCGGGACGCCGTCGAGGCCAAGTACGGCAACCTGTTCGAGATGTACGAGCGGATCACCGCCGAGGACCCGTACACCGTCCCGATGCGGATCTACCCGGCGATCCACTACACGATGGGCGGCCTCTGGGTCGACTACGACCTGCAGACCACGATCCCCGGCCTGTTCGCGATCGGCGAGGCCAACTTCTCCGACCACGGCGCCAACCGGCTCGGTGCCAGCGCCCTGATGCAGGGCCTGGCCGACGGCTACTTCGTGCTGCCGCCCACCCTGAACGACTACCTGGGCCGCACCGAGCTGCCCGCTGTCCCCGCCGACCACCCCGAACTCGCCGCCGTGGAAGCCGAATCCGCCGACCGGCTGAACCTGATCCTGGCCGTCGACGGCGACCGCACCCCCGACTCCTTCCACCGCGAACTCGGCGAACTCCTCTGGGAGGAGTGCGGCATGGCCCGCGACGAGGCCGGACTGCGCCGCGCACTGGCCCGCATCCCGCAGATTCGGGACGAGTTCTGGCACCGGATCAAGGTGCCCGGCACCGGCGAGGAACTCAACCAGGCGCTGGAGAAGGCCAATCGGTTGGTCGACTACTTCGAACTCGCCGAACTGATGTGCCTGGACGCGCTGCACCGCGCCGAGTCCTGCGGCGGCCACTTCCGCACCGAGTCCGCCACCCCGGAGGGCGAAGCCGCCCGCCGCGACCAGGAGTTCGGCTACGCCGCCGCCTGGGAGTTCACCGGCACCGGCACCGCCCCCGTCCTGCACAAGGAAGAGCTCGTCTTCGAGCACGTCCACCCCACCCAGCGGAGCTACGCGTGAACCTCACCCTGCGCATCTGGCGCCAGCAAGGCCCGGACACCCCGGGCGAGATGACCGAGTACCGGGTCTCCGGGATCAGCGCGGACATGTCCTTCCTGGAGATGCTCGACACCCTCAACGAGGAACTCATCCTGCGCGGCGAACGCCCGGTCGCCTTCGACCACGACTGCCGCGAAGGCATCTGCGGCGCCTGCGGCATGGTCATCAACGGCCAGGCGCACGGCCCCGAACGCACCACCACCTGCCAGCTCCACATGCGGCACTTCGACGACGGCGACACCATCGACATCGAACCCTGGCGGGCCGGCGCCTTCCCCGTCGTCCGCGACCTGATGGTCGACCGCTCCGCCCTCGACCGGATCATCGGCTCCGGCGGCTACATCACCGCCCCCACCGGCTCCGCCCCCGAGGCCCACGCCACCCCCGTCCCCAAGGAGGCCGCCGACCTGGCCTTCGAACACGCCGAGTGCATCGGCTGCGGAGCCTGCGTCGCCGCCTGCCCCAACGGCTCCGCGATGCTGTTCACCGCCGCCAAGGTCGTCCACCTCAACGTCCTCCCGCAGGGCGCTCCCGAACGCGCCTCCCGGGTCCGCGACATGGTCGGCGCGATGGACGACGAGGGTTTCGGCGGCTGCACCAACACCGGCGAATGCGCCACCGCCTGTCCCAAGGGCATCCCGCTGACCGGCATCGCCCGCCTCAACCGGGAGTTCCTGCGCAGCTGACCGCAGCTGACCGCAGCTGACCGCAGCTGACCGCAGCTGACCGCAGCCGGTCACCAGTGACCTGACGGTCCGTCAGATGCCGTAGCGGCGGGTCGACTGCTCGGCCTGGGCGATCCGGCGGAGGTTGAGCAGGACCGGTTCGAAGAGCACCGCGCCGGCCACCGCGTACTCGACCCGGGCGCGGGTGTCCGGGAGTTGTTCCATCCGGTCCAGGTCGTGCCCGGCGGCCTGCTCCATGGTGCGGGCGTACGGCAGCAGGTCGGCGGCGGTGAACGCGTAGCCGAGCCGGTGCAGCGTCGCCAGCGCGGCGACCAGGGCGCGGTGCGCGGGGGACAGGCCGCCGATCTCCCGGGCGGCGTCCCAGCCGAGTTCGGCCAGCAGCTCCCCGACCAGCGCGTCCGCGGCGGCCCGCGCCGGGTCGGCCTGCTCGGGTTCCGCGGGCTCCGCCGCCGGGCCCGCTGCCGGGCCCGCCTCCTGCTCGGACCCGCCCGCGGAGTGCGGCAGCGCCCAGAGCGCCGCGCCCAGCCGGATCGAGGTGCCCAGCGACTCGTCGTCCACGTGCGCCAGCACCTCGCGCACGGTGGCCACCGGGAGCCGCCCGACCTGGATCATCGCCCGCACCAGCCGCAGCCGCCGCAGGTGCGACTCGTCGTACTCGGCCCGGGTGGCGCTGACCCGCTGCCCGGGCGGCAGCAGCCCCTCGCGCAGGTAGTACTTCACGGTGGCGAGCGGGACGCCGCTGCGCTCGCCCAGGTCCGCCAGGCGCATCCTCTTGTGTCCTCCATTGGTGAGTGCCACTATCCAAGAAAGTGAGCAACTGAAGAGTAGGGACATCCCACCACGGGGTGCTCCGACGAGGGGGCCGCCATGTTCACGAAACCACTGCCGGGCCGCACCACCGCCGCCGCCGAGGGCGAGGTCGTCGTCTTCCTGATCGGCATGCGGATCAACCACTTCTGGGCGCCCCACCACTGGCTGCCCGTCTTCCTCGGCATGCCGCGGATGCTGCGCGAACTCTCCCGCGACCCCGCCTCCGGCCTGCTGCACTTCCAGCTCCTCACCGGCTCCCCGCGCACCTACTACGTGGTCCAGTACTGGGAGTCCGCCGAGAAGCTGCTCGCCTACGCCGGCGCCCCCGAGAAGCTGCACCGCCGCTCCTGGGGGACGATCCACCGCTTCGAACGGCTGGGCCGCCGCCACGTCGGCATCTGGCACGAGACCTACGTCGTCCCGCCCGGCAACTACGAGTCCCTGTACGGCGACATGCCGCCCTACGGCCTCGGCGCCGCCACCGGCACCGTCCCCGCCGAACGGCGCGGCCGCACCGCCCGCGACCGCTTCGCGCACGGAACCGCGCCCGCCCCCGCCGGGGAGTGACGAGGCGTCAGGACGGGCCGGCCAGCCAGCAGCGCAGCGCCCACCACCAGTGCGCGGCCCGCTCCACCCCGCCCGCGAACGGGTCCGCGCCGGTCAGCTCGCGCAGCCGCCGCAGCCGGTACTTCACCGTGTTGGCGTGCACGTGCAGCGCGGCGGCCGTCCGCTCCGGGCCGCCGCCGTGCGCCAGCTGGGCCAGCGCGGTGGCCGCCAGCTCGCGGTGGAAGGCGTCGGACCGGTCCAACCCGCCCAGCAGCTCGGCCGCCAGCACCGCGCCCAGCCCGCCGGGCCCGGTCGGCGCCGCCGTCAGCAGCGCCAGGTCGGCCAGCCGGTGCGGCCCCGCCAGCCCCGCCTCCTCGGCCGCCCGCAACGCCTCCCGGGCCAGCGCGTACAGCGGCGCCAGCCCCTCGGGCGGCGCGGCCGGCGTCACCACCGCGAGCGGACCGTCCACCGGCAGCACCGCCGACCAGGACGCCTCCGGCCCGAACGCCCCCGACGCGGCAGCGTTCGATGCGGCAGCGACCGGTACGGCGGCGACCGGGACGGCAGCGTTCGGTACGGGGGCGACCAATGCCGTCAGCCGCCCGTCCACGAACCCGCACAGGCCCGGCCCCGCCGCCGACAGCACCCGCTCCAGCGGCCCGGCCGCCGCCGGGTCGCCGACCGCCGTCACCACGCAGTGGTAGCGCCCCGCCGCCGACAGCACCCCCGGCAGGGCCTGCAATGCCTCCCCGTGCAGGAGTTGACGCAGCGCCAGCACCGCGCCCTCCCGGGCGGTGCGGGCCGACTCCAGCTCGGCCTCCCGGTGCGCCTGCACCATCCGCCGGGCCAGTGCGGTGCTGATCCGGTCGATCCGGGTCACCCCGTCCAGCAGGTCGTCCGCCGGGACGCCGGCCCGCCGTCCGGCCGCGACCACCGACTCCACCAGGTGCGCGCGGCCCGCCTGGAACCCGTCCAGCAGCGCCGCCACCGGCACTCCCTGCCGGGCCCGGTCCGAGCCCAGCAGCGCCGCCGCCGCGAGCACCCCCGCGTCCACCTCGCCGCCCGCCTCCAGCGCAGTGCGCACCCCGTCCAGCAGCGCCCGGGTGTGCCGGCGCACCTCGCCCTCCGGCAGCCCCGCGACCAGTCCGGACGCCGCCCGGGCGGCCCGCACCGCCGCCGCCAGCACCTCCGGGTCGGCGGTCCGGCCCGCCACCAGCCGCACGAAACCGTCCGCCATGCCGTCCGTGCCGCCCGCCGCGCCGTCCACCGCACCCGCCTCCCGTGGTTGTCCCCTGGTTGTCCCATGGTTGTCCCCGGCGGACAATCCGCCCCGTCCGTCTTGGGCGCCCACAGCCTAGGCCGGGCGCCACCGCTCTGCTGAGCTTGGCCCGCCGGGACGACACCGGCACCCTTCCGCACACCCAGAGGAGAGCCGCCATGTCCGACACCGAGTCGATCCTCGACCGGCTGCCCGCCGATCTGGTCTTCCGCCTCCCGCCGAGCTTCGCCACCGTCGAGGAGGAGCGCCGCCACCGCAAGGAGCGGCTGGCCGCCGCACTGCGGATCTTCGGCAAGCTCGGCTTCGAAGAGGGCGTGGCCGGGCACATCACCGCCCGCGACCCCGAGCGCACCGACCACTTCTGGGTCAACCCGTTCGGGATGTCCTTCAAGCACGTCAAGGTCAGCGACCTGGTGCTGGTCGACCACCACGGCACCGTGGTCGAGGGCCGCTACCCCGTCAACCAGGCCGCGTTCGTCATCCACTCCCGGATCCACCGGGCCCGCCCGGACGCCGTCGCCGCCGCGCACAGCCACTCCACCCACGGCCGGGCGCTCTCCGCGCTGGGCCGCACCCTGGAGCCGATCACCCAGGACGTCTGCGCCTTCTACCAGGACCACGCCCTGTTCGACGACTACACCGGCCTGGTCACCGACCTGGAGGAGGGCGAGCGGATCGCCACCGCGCTCGGCTCCCGCAAGGCGCTGATCCTGCGCAACCACGGCCTGCTCACCGTTGGCAGCACGGTGGACGCCGCCGCCTGGTGGTTCATCACCATGGAGCGCTCCTGCCAGGTCCAGCTGCTCGCCCAGGCCGCCGGGACGCCCGTCCCGATCTCCCCGGAGAACGCCGCCCTGACGTACCGCCAGATCGGCAGCGACCTGGCCGGCTGGGTCAACTACCAGCCGCTGCACGACCAGATCGTCCGCGAGCAGCCCGACCTGTTCGACTGACTGCCGCCCCGCACGGTCCCATCCCGGTGACAACCCCGGTGACCGCCCCGCACGGTCTCACCCCGGCTCGGCCGTCCGCTCCACCAGGACGGCCAGGCCGTCGAGTTGGCGCTGCAGGCCGAACTCGAACAGGCCGTCCAGGTCGAAGTCGTAGCCCTCCTCGGTGAGTCGGCGGAAGGTCGGGAAGCCGGCCACCAGCTCGGTGTAGCGCGGCTCCTGCTGGTCCATCCAGGCCTCCGCGTCCTGCCCGGTGGCGGCCTCCGCGGCGGCCTCCAGCTCCAGGTTCAACGCCGTGCCGCGGATGTAGTTCACCAGCGTCAGGTAGGCGGTCAGCACGTCCTGCAGCGCCAGCCCGGCGCCGACCAGCGCGGACAGCACCCACTCGCCGAACGGGAGCGCGTTGGGCAGCGGCTGGGGGCGGGTCACCGACAGTGCGGACGCCAGCCACAGGTGCGCCCGGCAGAGCGCCCAGAACCGGTGCGCGGCCAGCTCCAGCCGGGGCCGCCAGGGCAGCGCCGTCTCGGCGGGGGAGAACCGCAGCTCGCCGAAGACCCGGTCCATCATCCGCTCGACCAGGCCATCCTTGTCCGGCACGTGCCGGTACAACGACATGGTGGCGACGCCGAGTTCGGCCGCTACCCGGCGCATCGACAGCGCCTCCAGGCCCTCCGCGTCGGCGACGGCGACCGCCGCCGTGACGATCCGGTCCGCCGTCAGACCGCCGTCGACGGCCGGGCGCCGGGGCGGTGCGGCTGCCCCGGCTGCCGGGGCCGCCGCAGCTGCCGGGGCCGGACGCGCGGCGGGCCGGGGCGCCGGGCCGCCGGGGGAGTCGGGGGAGTCGGCGCCCGGCGGGTGCTCGGCGACCACCGTGCCGACGCCCGGGACGGCCCGCACCAGGCCCCGGGTGCGCAGCTCGGCGAGCACCTTGGTGGCGGTGGCCATCGCCACGCCCCACCGCCGGGTGATCTCCCGGGTGGACGGCACCCGGTCGCCGGGGCGCAGCTCGCCGCGCCCGATCCGCTCCCCGAGTTCGGCCGCGATCTGCTCGTAGCGGTCCACCCGCCCCACCTCCGCACTAGTGCACCAGTGCGGCCCATGCTAGCTGCCGGGACGGTCGCGACACCAGGGCGGGGCCGCCCGCCACCGCACTAGTGCACTAGTGCGCGACCCCCAACTGCCTTGCTTTTCCTGCTTGACCAGTGCACTGCGTACGCCGTACATTCAGAGCCATGGAGAACACCGACATCCTCGTCTCGGGCGGCGGAATCGCCGGCCTGGCCCTGGCGTACTGGCTACGCAAGGCAGGCTTCCGCCCCGTCGTGGTGGAGCGCGCCCCCGCCCCCCGGCCCGGCGGCCAGACCGTCGACCTGCGCGGCGCCGGCCGCACCGTGATCACCCGGATGGGACTGCTCGACCGGGTCCGCGAACTCGCCGTCGACCAGCGCGGCATCGCCCTGGTCGACCGCGACGGCCGGCACACCGCCCGGCTGCCCACCGAACTCTTCGGCGGCGAAGGCATCGTCTCCGACCTGGAGATCCTCCGCGGCGACCTGGCCGCCGTCCTGTACGAGGCCACCGCCGAGGACGTCGAGTACCGCTTCGACGACAGCATCACCGCCCTCACCGAGGACGCCGACGGCGTCCACGTCACCTTCGAGAACGCCCCGCCCCGCCGCTTCGACCTGGTGGTCGGCGCCGACGGCCTGCACTCCGTCACCCGCCGCCTCGCCTTCGGCCCCGAGAGCGAACTCGTCGTCCCGATCGGCGGCTACACCGCCTGGTTCACCGCCCGCACCGAACTGGACCTCGACGGCTGGTTCCTGATGTACAACGCCCCCGGCGGCCTGGTCGCCACCGCCCGGCCCGGCCGCCTCCCCGGTGAGACCAAGGCCGGACTCAGCTTCCGTTCCGCCCCGATCGCCTACGACCGCCGCGACCGCGCCGCCCAACAGCGCCTGCTCGCCGAGAAGTTCACCGGCGCCGGCTGGGAGACCGACCGCCTGCTCGCCGCGATGGCCGACGCCGACGACTTCTACTTCGAATCCCTCGGCCAGGTCCGCCTGAACGACTTCACCCGCGGCCGCACCGCCCTGATCGGCGACGCCGCCTGCTGCCCCACCCCCCTCACCGGCCTCGGCACCAGCCTCGCCCTGGTCGGCGCCTACCTGCTGGCCGGCGAACTCGCCGCCGCCCGCGGCGACTTCACCACCGCCTACGCCACCTACCAGCACCGCATGCAGCCCTACGCCGCCAAGGCCCGCGAACTCCCCCCGGGCGGCATGACCGGCTACGCCCCAGGCAGCGCCGCCATGATCCGCCTGCGCGCCGCCTCCATGCGCTGGATGACCCGCTGGCCGCTGCGCCGCCTCATGGAGGCCCAGGTCGCCAAAGCCTCCGAGGTCGAACTCCCCGACTACGCCACCGAGTTCGCCCTCCCGCGAGGATGATGGGCCGGCCGCCGCACCGGAAAACCCGTGGCTCCCGGAGCGGGGCCGCCCGTAGCATGCCGGGGCCCGCGCCCCCGACGGAGAGCCGCCCCGATGCCCGTCCTGCCGCTGCCGCTGCCGGTGTCGCCGTCACCGTCACCGAAGTCGCCTCCGGTGCCGGTGCCGGTGCCGGTGACGGTGCCGATGCCGCTGCTGCCGCGCCGCACCCCGAGCGCGTCCGGCCTCTCCGCCCGGGCGGTCGGCGCGCTGCTGGACCGGCTCGAAGCGCGCTCCGTCGAGTGCCACTCGCTGATGATCGTGCACCGCGGCGCGGTGGTCGCCGAGGGCTGGTGGGCCCCGTACTCGGCCGAACGCCCGCACCTGCTCTACTCGTTGACGAAGTCCTTCACCTCGGTCGCGGTCGGCCTCGCGGTCGCCGACGGGCTGCTCTCACCGGACGACCGGGTGGTGGACGTGCTGCCCGACCACGTCCCGGCCGGCGCCCCGGCCCAGGCCCGCCGGCTCACCGTCCACCACCTGCTGACCATGACCGCCGGACACCCGGCCGACACCCTCGCCGAGGCGTGGGAACGCGAACCCGCCGACCTGGTGCGGGGTTTCCTGTCGCTGCCGTTCACCGCGGCGGAGGGGACGCGGCACACCTACGACAACGCGACCACCTTCGTCCTGGCCCGGATGGTCGAACGGGTCACCGGCCGCGGCCTCCCGGAGTTCCTGGACGAGCGACTGTTCGCCCCGATGGGCATCGGCCCCGCCGAGTGGGACCGGGTCGGCAGCGGCGCGGCCTTCGGCTTCCACGGCCTGCACCTCACCACCGAGGCCGTCGCCGCGTTCGGCGAACTGCTGCGCCGCGGCGGCCGGTGGGGCGGGCGCCGACTCCTCCCGCGCGCCTGGGTCGAGCGCGCCACTCGGCGGCACGTCGACTGCACGCCCTACCGGGCCGGGGCCGCCGACCCCGATTTCGCCCGCGGCTACGGCTACCAGTTCTGGCGGTCCCGGCACGGCTACCACGGCCACGGCGCCTTCGGACAGCAGTGCGTGGTGGTGCCCGAGTACGACCTGGTGGTCGCGGTGACCGCCCAGACGGACGCCCAACAGGTGCTCGACGCCCTCTGGGAGTGCCTGCTGCCCGGCCTCGGCCACCCGGACGGCACCCGCGCGGACCGGGTCCTGGCCGACCGCCTCCACCGGCTCGCCCTGCCCGTACCCACCGGCGCGCCCGCCCCGGGCCGGACCGCCGACGCCCGACTCGGCCCCGCCACCGAGGAATCCGCACTGCCCGCCGCGACCCCCGTGCACCTCGCCCCCGCCCCGGACGGCTGGCAGCTCCGGATCGGCCCGCTCCCCGACACCGGCACCACCCTCACCCTCGCCGTCGGCCGCACCACCTGGCAGGAGAGCGCCCCGCTCGGCCGCCCCGTCCTCGCCACCGGCGCCTGGCAGGGCGACACCTTCACCGCCGACCTCTGCCCGATCACCACCCCCCACCGGGTCCGCCTCACCGTCGACACCACCACCGCCACCGCCCGAGCCACCTGGACCACCGTCCCCCTCACCGGCCCCCGCCTCGAACTCCACCTCCGCACCCCCCTGATGACCCGCCCCGACGTCGCCTGACCACCCTGCCCATCAGGCGCATGCGAACCGTGGCCCGGTCCGTCCTGCGCCGCCGGGGCGGGGTGGCAGGATGCCCGGCGTGAGCTGTGACGTGTGCGGGCGGGCGATGGAGCGGTGGGACGTGCCGCCCGGTCGGTGGTGGCGGGAGTGCTGGGAGTGCGGGTGGTGCCGGGCGAAGGTGACCCGGCACGGGCCCGGGCTGACGGTGAGTCGGCAGCCGTACGTCCCGTGGGACCTGCGCTGGGAGCGGGCCTGTTCGGACCTGCTGCCGGACGCGGGGCGGCACGCGTACAGCGGCCGGGGGCGGACGCTGTGCGGCATCGAACGGCCCGACCTGGCCGGCTCCCCGTACGGCGGGTGGGGGTACGACGCGGAGGAGTGCCCGGACTGCCGGTCCGAGGCGCTGGCCGTGGACGCCCGCTGGCCGGCGGAACTGCGCAAGGGCTACGGGGACTTGCTGGCCCCGCCGCCGGAGCCCGACCCGCTGGACGACCCGGACCGGGTGGTGCCGCCGGACGAACTCGGCCGCCCCGACCTGGTGCTGCCCGCCGTCGCGTGGAGCCCGCGCACCCGCGTCCTGGAGACCCGCCCGACCGGCCGGAACGGCCCCGACGACGGCTACCGGTGGATCGGTGACGGTCCGTCGGCGCTCCGGCTCCCGGCCCGCTGGTTCTGCTACGCGGGCGTCCCGTACCCGCCGGCCGACCCGTGGGCGCACGACCCCGAGGACGGCTTCGGTCGCTCCTTCGACCTGCTCCCGCCGCTCGACGAGGACTCCTTCACCGGCGACTGGTCCTGGTTCAGGGAAACCGACGGAAGGGGCGGAAGGGGCGGAACCGACGGAGCCGACGGAGCCGACGGAACCGGCGGGATCGGCGAGCCGCTGGAGCACCGCACCGCCGTGACCGACCGGATCGCCGCCGCCCTGGCACCCGACGGCCTCGCCCTCCCGGCCGACTTCGTCGCGCTGATCACCCGGTCCCGGCTGCACCGCTGCCTCGACCGGGCGGGCGGCGACCGGACGGACGTGACGGGGCCGCTGCCCAGCCCGCTGCACCCGGACGACCGGCTGGTGCCGTTCCTGCGCGAGGGCCAGAGCCTCTACCTCCAGTACCTCTACCTGCACCGCGACGGCTCCTCCGCCGTGGTCGGTTCCACCCGGGACCTGACCGAGGAGCCGGTCGAACGGTACGGCCCCGACGGCGAGTTGGTGTCGGTCGGGCCGGCGGAGCTGTTCTGGTGCGCCCCGAGCACCGAGGTGTTCGCCTACCGCTACCTGGCCGAGGAGACGCTGCGGACCGCCGCCCGGGAGCGCCGCCGGGCCGGTGAACTGGACCCGGAGCACCTGGCCCACCTGGCGCACTACCTGCGGCCCTGAAGCGCGGGCGGCAAAGGGGCCGGCCCCGCGCCCGGTGGGGTGGGGGCGGGGCCGGCGGGGGAGGGGTGGTGCGTCAGCCGGTGAAGCCGGCGGTGATGGCGGTGAACTGCCAGTCGGACTGGGCGATGCCGGAGCAGGTCTCCTGGAGGCCGCCGCCCGCGCAGCCGCGGTCGCGGTTGACGGACCAGAAGGCCAGCCGGGCGAGGTGGTTGGTGTTGGCCCAGTCGCGGATCGCCGTCCAGTTGGCGACCGTGGTGGTCTCGTTGTTGTCGCTGAGGCCGTTCATGCCGGAGATGCCGACGTGCGCGTACGCGGTGGCGTCGTCCCAGCCGTACACCGACTTCAGCTTGTTCTTCAGGCCGGTGGCGGCGCTGACGGTGGCGGCGTACATGTCGGTCGAGGCGTTGCCGAAGTCGAACGGCATGATGGTGAAGACGTCGATGTCCGCGCCGAGCGCCTTGGACTGCTCGATCAGCCGGTTGCCGTCCGCGGTCGGGCCGCTGGTGGCGGTGCCGAAGGTGACGATGGTCCGGATGCCCGGGTTCTTCTGCTTGACGATCTTCAACGCGTTCAGGATGCGGTCCTGCACGGTGTAGTTCTCGAACTCGTCGGTGTTCTCGATGTCGATGTCGATCGCCTTCAGGCCGTAGGCGTCGATCACCTTCTGGTAGGCCCCGGCCAGCGCGGTCGCGTCGGCGCAGTTCGGGCCGAGCTTGTTGCCCGACCAGCCGCCGAAGGACGGGACGACGTCGCCGCCCGCGGCCCGCACCGCGTTGATGGTCTGCTGGTCCACGCCGTTCAGCAGCGGGCGCTGGCTGTCCCAGGTCGGGTTGCAGCCGTTCTGCGCCAGCACGAAGGCCAGCGTGAACCACTTGATGCCGGTGGCGTTCATGACGGTGGCGGCGGCCGGCGGGTTGCCCCAGCCGTTGTACAGGTACGGCGCGGCCTGCTTGAAGCCGCTCGGCACGGTCACCGGGGGCGTGGTCACCGCGAGCGCGTTGGAGGCGGCCGAGGCGTTGCCCGCCGCGTCCCGGGCCTTGACCGTGAAGGTGTACGCGGTGGACGCGCTCAGCCCGGTGACGGTCGCGGTGGTACCGGTGACGGAGGTGTTCAGCGTCCCGTTCTTGTACACGTCGTACGCCGTCACGCCGACGTTGTCGCTGGACGCGCCCCAGCTCAGCGAGACCTGGGTGGCGGCGGTGGCGGTGGCGACCAGGTTGGTCGGCGCGCTCGGCGCGGTCGTGTCGGAGCCCGAACTCGTGGTCACCGAGAGGGAGTTGGAGGCGGCCGAGGCGTTGCCGGCGGCGTCGTGCGCCTTCACGGTGAAGGTGTACGCGGTGGCGGCGGTCAGGCCGGTGACGGTCGCGGTGGTGCCGGTGACGCTGGTGGCCAGCGTCCCGTTCTTGTACACGTCGTAGCCGGTGACGCCGACGTTGTCGGTGGCGGCGCCCCAGCTCAGCGAGACCTGGGTGGCGGCGGTGGCGGTCGCGGTCAGGCCGGTCGGCGCGGTCGGGGCCTGGGTGTCCGGGGTGCCGCCGCCCGGGCCGTCCAGGCTGACGTCGTCCGCGTAGTACGTGCCCTGCCCGTACCAGCCGTTCAGGTACACCTCGGCGGTGGTCTGCGCGGCGCCGGTGGTGAACGACACGGTGAGCTTCTGCCAGTCGGCGGCCGCCGGCGTCCAGGTCGAACCGCCGCCCGTCACGCCCAGGTAGACGTAGCTGCCGCGGACCCAACTCGACAGCGCGTAGGTAGTGTTGGGCTGCACGGCGACGGTCTGCACGCACTTGGCGTTGTCGGAGGCGCTGACCGCCGCGGCCAGCGCCTTGCCGCCGCCGTGGACGGGCGTGGAGACCACCGAGCCGAGGCCGCCGGAGCAGCTCCAGCCGCTCAGCGTGCCGGTCTCGAAACCGGGGTTGACCAGGATGTTCGCGGCGCTCGCGGTGCCGGGAACGGCCGCGACCGCGGCGGTCGCCAGCAGCAGCGCGGCGGCGCCGACCGCGGTGAGGCGACGGGTGGGGGCGTGCACGGGGACCTCCAGTGGGGGTTGGGGGCGGAGGTGCGAGGGAGCGCGGACTACAAAATGGACTGGACCAATTGCGGATGTCAAGGCTTGGTCAAAACCCGGACCCGCCGCCGACCCTCCGTCAACACCCTCCGCCGACCCTCCGTCAACACCCGCCCGACGCCCCGCCGACCCGCCGCGATCCGCCCCGCCCGGACGGGACGCCACTGCTCCGTCCGGGTGTCCCCCGGCACGCCGCGCCGGGCTCCGGGGCCCAGCTCGGGCACGATCGTTCAGCCCTGCTGTGGCACCCGTTAAGAATTCCTCGATGGACCGCACCCGCCGTGACCAGGCAGATTTCACCCTGCCCGGCCGGTGACCGCCGCACGCCGGGCCGCCCGACCGGACCTGCGCCCGCGCAGGCCCGCCCACCGGCCTGCCGACCAGCAGGCCCGGACCGACCCTGCGTCAGGAGCGCTCGCCGTGAAGGCACTCGTCAAGCTGAACGCCGAACCCGGCCTCTGGATGACCGACGTCCCGGAGCCCGAGATCGGCCCCGGCGACGTCCTGATCAAGGTCCTGCGCACCGGCATCTGCGGCACCGACCTGCACATCCGCAAGTGGGACGGCTGGGCCCAGCAGACCATCCGGACCCCGATGACCATCGGCCACGAGTTCGTCGGCGAGGTCGCCGCCGTCGGCGCCGCCGTCACCGACGTCACCGTCGGCGACCTGGTCAGCGGCGAGGGCCACCTGGTCTGCGGCAAGTGCCGCAACTGCCTGGCCGGCCGCCGCCACCTGTGCCGCAACACGATCGGCCTCGGCGTCAACCGGGACGGCGCCTTCGCCGAGTACGTCGCGCTGCCCGCCTCCAACGTCTGGGTGCACCGCGTCCCCGTCGACCTCGACGTCGCCGCGATCTTCGACCCGTTCGGCAACGCCGTGCACACCGCGCTGTCCTTCCCGCTGGTCGGCGAGGACGTCCTGGTCACCGGCGCCGGCCCGATCGGCATCATGGCCGCCGCCGTCGCCAAGCACGCCGGCGCCCGCAACGTGATGATCACCGACGTCTCCCCGTACCGCCTCGACCTGGCCCGCAAGCTCGGCGTCACGCTCGCCCTGGACGTCTCGCAGCACACCATCGAGGAGGGCCAGCAGAAGCTCGGCCTGCGCGAGGGCTTCGACGTCGGCCTGGAGATGTCCGGCCGCCCCGAGGCCATGCAGTCGATGATCGCCAACATGACGCACGGCGGGAAGATCGCCATGCTCGGCCTGCCCGCCGAGGACTTCCCGATCGACTGGGCCCGCGTCGTCACCTCGATGATCACCATCAAGGGCATCTACGGCCGCGAGATGTTCGAGACCTGGTACGCGATGTCCGTGCTGCTGGAGGGCGGACTCGACCTCGGCCCGGTGATCACCGGCCGGCACGCCGCCCAGGACTTCGAAGCCGCCTTCGACGAGGCCGCCGGCGGCCACTGCGGCAAGGTCATCCTCGACTGGACGACGCTGTAAGCGCTTTGACGGCAAGCCCGCTGATCCCTCGTTAGGAGCGACACCCCGTGTTCGAGAACGTCCGCGACGACCTCGCCGCCACCCTCGCCGAGATCCGCGAAGCCGGCCTGTTCAAGCCGGAACGCGTCATCGGCACCCCGCAGTCCGCCGAGATCACCGTCACCTCCGGCACCGGCGGCCAGGTGCTCAACTTCTGCGCCAACAACTACCTCGGCCTCGCCGACCACCCCGCCGTGGTCGCCGCCGCCAAGGACGCCCTGGACCGCTGGGGCTACGGCATGGCCTCCGTCCGCTTCATCTGCGGCACCCAGGACGTCCACAAGGAACTGGAGCAGCGCCTCTCCCAGTTCCTCGGCCAGGAGGACACCATCCTGTACTCCTCCTGCTTCGACGCCAACGGCGGCGTCTTCGAGACCCTGCTCGACGAGCGCGACGCCGTCATCTCCGACGCGCTCAACCACGCCTCCATCATCGACGGCATCCGCCTGAGCAAGGCCCGCCGCCACCGCTACGCCAACCGCGACCTCGCCGACCTGGAGAAGCAGCTCCAGGACACCCAGGACGCCCGCCGCCGCCTGATCGTCACCGACGGCGTGTTCTCGATGGACGGCTACATCGCCCCGCTCGCCGAGATCTGCGACCTCGCCGACCGCTACGACGCCATGGTCATGGTCGACGACTCGCACGCCGTCGGCTTCGTCGGCCCCACCGGCCGCGGCACCCCCGAACTGCACGGCGTGATGGACCGCGTCGACATCATCACCGGCACCCTCGGCAAGGCCCTCGGCGGCGCCTCCGGCGGCTACGTCGCCGCCCGCCGCGAGATCGTCGCGCTGCTGCGCCAGCGCTCCCGCCCCTACCTGTTCTCCAACTCGCTCGCCCCGGTGATCGCGGCCGCCTCGCTCACCGTGCTCGACCTGTTGGAGACCAGCGACGACCTGCGGGCCCGGCTGCGCGCCAACACCGAGCTGTTCCGGACGAGGATGACCGAGGCCGGGTTCGAGATCCTGCCCGGCGAGCACGCCATCGCCCCCGTCATGGTCGGCGACGCCGCCAAGGCCGGCCGCCTCGCCGAGCTCCTGCTCGAACGCGGCGTCTACGTGATCGGCTTCTCCTACCCCGTGGTCCCGCACGGCGCCGCCCGGATCCGGGTCCAGCTCTCCGCCGCCCACAGCACCGAGGACGTCGAGCGCGCCGTCGCCGCGTTCGTCGACGCCCGGGCCGCGCTGGAGGGCTGAGCGCCCCACCGACCAAGGCGCGGTACCACCCTCGACCGCGCCGTTCCCCGACGAGGACGCCCCGCCCGCAGCGGGGGCGCCCCCGTCCGGCGCGGGGAGCCGATGCACCCGGCTCCCCGCGCCGCCTCCTGCCCGCGCCGCCCCCTGCCGTCCCCTGCCCGTGCCGTCCCGTGCCGTCCCGTGCTGTCCCGTCCCGTCCCGCCGCACTCCGCCGCCCTGGCAGAATTGACCACGTGATCGACGCACGACGGCTGCGGACCCTCCGGGCCGTGGCCGACCACCGGACGGTGACCGCCGCGGCGGCCGCGCTCTACCTGACCCCCTCCGCGGTGTCCCAGCAGCTCGCCGCCCTCGAACAGGAGACCGGCCACACCCTGCTGGTCCGCGCGGGCCGCGGCGTCCGCCTCACCGCTGCCGGGGAGATCCTGCTCAGCCACGCCGACGCCGTCCTCGCCCAGCTGGAACGCGCCGAGGCCGACCTCGCCGCGTACAGCACCGGCGCGGCCGGCGAGGTCACCGTCGCCGCGTTCGCCACCGGCATCGCCCTCGTGCTGGCCCCCGCGATAGCCGACCTGGCCGGCACCGCCCCCGGCCTGCGGGTCCGGGTCCTCGACGCCGAGGGCGACGCCAGCCTCCCGATGCTGCTCGACGGCCGCGCCGACATCGCCGTCGCCGTCGAGTACCGCGGCGCGCCCCGCCCCGACGACCGCCGGCTCACCATGCTCCCGCTGTACGCCGAGCCCTTCGACGCCGTCCTCCCGCTGCACCACCCGCTGGCCGGCCGGGACGGCCCCGTCGCCGTCGCCGACCTCGCCGCCGAACCCTGGATCGGCCCCTACCCCGGCAACCCCTGCCACGACGTCGTCCTGCTCGCCTGCGAGCACGCCGGCTTCCAGCCCCGCCTGGTGCACTCCTCCGACGACTTCCGCGCCGTCACCGCCCTCGCCTCCGCCGGCGCGGGCGTCGCCCTCGTCCCCCGTTCCGCCCTCCGCGGCGCCGAACTCTCCACCGTGGCCGTCCGCCCCGTCGACAGCGCCCTCGCCACCCGCCGGGTCTTCGCCGCCACCCGCGCCGGCGCCGAGCACCACCCCCTGATCCGCCCCGTCCTCGACACCCTCGCCGCCACCGCCACCCACCTCGACCGCCCGGCCTGAGCACCCGACCTGACCCCGC
>NZ_JBIUTD010000011.1:96382-248358 GCF_044741705.1 Kitasatospora sp. NPDC088134
CCTGCGGCGTTGCGCCTGCGGCGTTGCGCCTGCGGCGTTGCGCCTGCGGCGTTGCGCCTGCGGCGTTGCGCCTGCGGCGTTGCGCCTGCGGCGTTGCGCCTGCGGCGTTGTGTTCCGGTTTGCTGTGTCGTTTCCAGTCGCGGCGGGGCCCGACGGGGCCTCAGCGGACCTTCGCCGCCGCGCCCGGGCGCGGCACGCCGTCGACCGCCGTGCAGATGCCGAAGACCCGGTCGTGGCCCGTCCAGCCGTTGACCCGGCCCCGGTTGTTGCTGATCTGCACCCGGCGGCGGGCGGGCTCCAGCGCCGAGACCAGGTGCAGGTACACCGTGCCCGCGACCCGGGCCAGCACGATGTCACCCACCGCGAGCCCCGCCGGATCGACCGGGGCGACCGTCACCAGCTGCCGGCTGCGGATCAGCGGGACCATCGAGGACCCCGTCGGCCGGAACTCCACCGTCGCCCCCGCGGCCACCCGGGCCGCCACCGCGTCCATCGCTCCCATCGGACGAGCGTCCCAGCCGTCCGGCCCCGCCCGCCACCGGTTTCCCGGCCCGCCCACCGGGGCTTATTCGATCGACTGCGACCCGCCCCGCCTGCTACTTTGCGGATCCGATCGAGCCGGGAGGGGAGCCGCGCCATGGAGCAGCAGGACCAGGAGCGGCAGGCACTCGCCCGCGCCGCCCGCCGGGCCGCCCTGGTGGCGCGGATCCGCGCGGCGAACGCCGAGACGCTGGAGAGGCTGGCCGACCTGTGAACACCCGTCAGCCGTTCACCGACCACCTCGACGCGGAGGACGTGCTCTTCCTGATGGGGGAGGCCGCCGTGCTCCGCGAGCCCTCGCTGCTGCACTCCGCCCTGGGCCGTCCGCAGGCCACCGCCTTCGGCGCGGACGCCTACCCGGACACCTGGTCCAAGGCGGTCGCCCTCGGCGAGTCCCTGGCCCGCAACCACCCCCTGACGGACCGGAACAAGCGCACCGCCTTCGAGTCGATGCTGCTCTTCCTGGACTACAACGGGCAGCCCTACACCGACCCGCACCCGGACGCGGCGGTGGAGTTCGTCCTGCGCCTGGCCCAGGGCGGCTACGCGGGGCAGTTCGAAACCGCGGTCACCGACTTCCGCCGGATGCTCGGCGAGGAGTGACCTGGTGCCCCACGGGCGGGTGCTTGGCCGCCGGGCAATCCGGGCATGAACCGGACAACATTCGCGCCGGGGAGCCCCGGCCGACCGGGGGAGCCCACCCATGACCGTGGCACGCCGCACACTGCTCACCGGAGCCGCCGCCACCCTGGCCGGCGCGCTCGGCGGACTCGCCCTCCCGGGCGCCGCCCGCGCCGCAACGGCCGTTCGCGGCACGGCCGTTCGCGGCGCGTCCCTCGCCGGTGCCACCCCGGGCGGGGTGCCCACCGCCGACTGGATGGGGCGGCTCGACGCCGGCCGGTCGCTGCTCGGCCTGACCGTTCCGGGCACCCACGACTCGTGCTGCACCGACCCCGCCCACGGCACCGAGTGGTCGCACACCCAGAACTGGGGCGTCCCCGAGCAACTCACCCAGGGCGTGCGCTTCCTGGACATCCGCTGCAACGGACTCCAGGGCACCGCCGACGACCTGGGGATCTACCACTCGGACGCCTACCAGTACGTCCGGCTGCAGGACGTCCTCGACCAGTGCCGGGCGTTCCTGGCGGCCCACCGGGGCGAGACGATCGTGATGCGGCTGCGCAACGAGAACGCGGGCGGCCAGGCGCTCGACGCCGCCGAGTTCCGCCGCCGGGTCAACCACTACCTCGACGACCTCGGCTACCGCCCGCTGTTCCACCTCTCCGGCTGGCCCACCCTCGGCACCGCCCGCGGCCGGATCGTCCTGGTCGCCGACTTCGCCAACGACTGGGGCGTCATCCAGTGGTCCAGCGGCAGCAACGCCTACTTCCGCACCCAGGACCTCTGGCAGATCGACCAGCTCTTCCCGCTCCCGGCCAAGGGCCGCGCGATCACCCAGCAGTTCGACGCCGCCGTCGCGGACCCCTCCTCCCCGCAGATGTACGTCAACTTCCTCAGCTACGCGGGCGGTTACTGGCCCAAGAGCGCCGAACAGACCCTGATGGACCAGTCGATCTACCCGTACCTCACCGCCCACGCCGGGCGCCCCGGCCGCTACGGCATCGTCCCGATGGACTTCCCCGACTTCCACGTCAACGTCCTGCAGCTGCTGATCGACCAGAACTTCACCGCCTGATCCGGGCACCGTCGCAACCGAGTCGCCCGGCCGCCCGGTCCACGGGCCCCGTCCTCCCCGACGGGGCCGGGCGGCGCGAACCGGCCGGGCCGGGGTGTTCGAACAGCTCAACGGCCGGGCTGGCATATGCTGCCGGATGGTCAGCGAGGACCGCCACCGACGTCCGCAGGAGTGCCCGATGAGTGACCACGCGTCAGAAGACCGCACCACGATCCCGATCGGCGTCGTCGGACTCGGCGACATCGCGCAGAAGGCCTACCTCCCGGTCCTCACCGCGCAGCCCGGCATCGACCTGCGCCTGATGACCCGTGACCGGGCCAAGCTCGACCGGATCGGTGACGCCCACCGGCTCCCGTTCCGCACCACCGACCTCGACGAGCTGATCGACTCCGGCATCCGGGCCGCGTTCGTGCACGCCGCCACCGACCAGCACGTGCCGATCGTCGAGAAGCTGCTCACCAGCGGCGTCGACGTCTACGTGGACAAGCCGCTCGCCTACGACCTCGACGGCGCCCGCCGCCTGGTCGACCTCGCCGCGCACACCGGACGCTCGCTGCTGGTCGGCTTCAACCGCCGCCACGCGCCCGGCTACCTGCTCGCCGCCGAGCGCCCGCGCGACCTGATCGTCCTGCAGAAGCACCGCGAGGGCCTGCCCGAGGCCGCCCGCACCCTGGTCTACGACGACTTCATCCACGTCGTCGACAGCCTGCGCTTCCTGGTCCCCGGCGAGATCGAGCACGTCGACGTCCGCTCCCGCACCCGCGACGGCCTGGTCGAGCACGTGGTGCTCACCCTGGCCGGGCGGGGCTTCACCGCGCTCGGCATCATGAACCGGGTCTCCGGCTCCACCGAGGAGGTCCTGGAGGTCTCCGGCGCCGACGCCAAGCGCGAGGTGCACAACCTGGCCGAGGTGATCGACCACAAGGGCCAGCCGACCGTCCGGCGGCGCGGCGACTGGGTGCCGGTCGCCCGCCAGCGCGGCATCGAACAGGTCGTGCTGCACTTCCTCGACGCGCTCCGGGCCGGCAAGACCCTCGACGCCACCGACGCGCTGCGCACCCACGAGCTGTGCGAGCTGATCGTCCGGCGGATCGAGGCCGAGGCGGCCTGACCCGCCGGAGCACCGGAGGTCGGTCGACGCTCTGTCAGCGGTGCAGCAGCACCGAGACGGTGTCGTCCTGCGCGGCCGCCACCACCAGGTCGAGGCGGTGGCGGCCGGTGAGGTCGCCCGCCGCGATGCCGTTCGGCGTCGAGTACTGACCTCGGCCGACGCGGTAGGCGTCCGGGGCGCGGAACGTCCCGTCGCCGTTGCCGCGCAGCAGCGCCGCCGTGTTGCCGCCCGTCGCCACCGCCAGGTCGGTCCGGCCCGGGCGGGTGAACGCACCGGCCACCAGCGCGTGCGGGTCCTCGCCCGCCAGGACCTCGCGCTGCGGGCCGAAGGTGCCGTCGCCGCGGTTCAGCAGCACCCGAACGGCCGTGCTGTCGTCCACCACCGCCAGGTCCGGGTGCCGGTCGCCGTCGAAGTCGCCGACCGCCAGCGAGACCGGGACGCCCGAGGTCCGGTAGCGGGCCGGGGCGCCGAGCGTGCCGTCGCCGCGACCGGGGAACACCGCGACCTCGCTCACGCCGTCCAGCGCCACCGCCAGGTCGAGACGACCGTCGCCGTCCAGGTCGACCGCCGCCAGCGAGGCCGGGTTCGAGTTCTCCCCGGTCGGGTAGCGCACCGGGGCGTCGAACCCGCCGTCCGGGCAGCCGTGCAGCAGCTCCACCGCCTGCTCGCCGAGACCGGCCACCACCAGGTCAGGCCGCCCGTCCCCGTCGAAGTCGCCCAGCGCCACCGCGTCGGGGTACGCCCCGACCGGGATCCGGCGCTCCGGCTCGAAGTCGTTGCGGCCCCGCCCGAGCAGCAGCGAGACGGCCGCGCCGTCCTGATCGGCCGTCAGCACGTCCGCCCGGCCGTCGCCGTTCACGTCCCCCACCACGAGCGCGCTCGGGCCCGGGCCCACCCCGAACACCCGCTGCGGCGCGAGGCGGCCGTCCCCGTACCCGGCCAGCAGCGAGACCGTCCCGTCGCCCGTGTTCGCCACCACCACGCTCGGCGGCCCGTCCCCGGCGAACCGCCCCACCGCGACCGCCCGCGGATCACGTCCCACCGGATAGTCCGCCTTCGCCCGGAACACCCGCCCCTCGGCCCAGGCCCCGCCCGCACCCCCGACCGCGACCCCCACCGCCACCAACCCCGCCAGCCACCCGCTCCGCCGCATCCGCCGACCTCCGCTCCGCACCACTTCCGTCCCGCCCATGCTCACCCGTTCGCCGACGAACCCCCGGCACCGACACCCCCGCCTCCCCGGAACGGAGCACCTCACGCCCCCGGTGGTCCCCGCCGCTCCCACGGGCTCAGGAGAACAGCAACTCCCAGGTGAGCGGGCCCGGGTAGCCGTCGGCGGCACCGGCCAGCTCCGGGCGTGAACGCTGGAAGGCGGCGACGTTGCGGCGGTCGGCCTCGCCCCAACTGCGGCTCGGGCCGACCCGGTAGGCGCCCCCGAAGCCCTTCCGGACCAGCTGCCGCCCCAGTTGCAGCACGAAGTCGTTGACCTGCCCCGGCCCGAACTTGTCCCGGCCGGGGAACGGCGGCGGCCCGGCGGGCGCGGCCGGTACGGCCGGCGGGATGTCGCTGCCCCCGCCGGTGACCAGCAACTCCCAGGTGCGCGGCCCCGGGAGACCGTCCGCGTCGCCGCCCGTCCAGCCCTGCGCCCGCTGGAACGCGGCGGTCGCCGCCCGGTCCGCCTCGCCCCACTCCGGCCCCGGGCCCACCCGGTAGAACCGGCCGCCCCCGCGCCCGACCAGCATCCGGCCGAGCCGGGTGACGTACGCGTTCGACCGGCCCGGCCCGAACGCGTCCGCCCCCGGGAAGGCGTCCGGACCCGGAGCCTGTTGGCCGCTCGGCGCGGACACCGCGGCGGACGGCGTGCCACCCAGCGCCGGGTCGGCGGAGACGGTGCCCTCGGGGTAGGCGGGGACGCCGTAGCCGTACGGGGAGCCGGGGCCGCGGCGGTTGCGGGTGCGGCGGTAGACGCCGTCGCCCTGCGGGGAGCCGTCGAGGTTGGTGTTGCCCTCGACGGTGGTGATGGTGTCGGCGTCGTAGGCGACCACCACGCCGGTGTGGGTGCCGCCGTCGGGGCCGAGGTAGAACGGGCCGCCGAGCACCGGATATTCGGTCCAACGGCCTTGCTGCTTCCACCAGTTGACGGCGTAGAGGCAGGAGGCGGTGATCGGCCAGAGTCCGTCCATGCCGACCTGGTGCGCGCCCCAGGACTCGAAGGTGGCGCACCAGGGCTGGCCGTCGGACCACTCCAGGCCGGGGGTCTCGGTGCTGTAGCGCTGGTGGTTGTTCCAGCTGCCGTCGGGGTCGCGTCCCTCGTGCTGACCGACCTGACCGAGCAGCAGAGCCACGAATTCATTGCGCATGGGGTCCTCCAGGGCGCGCTGAACAGCCCGGACCCCGAAAGGCCGGGCGACGCAAGGGAGATACGGCAGCCCCACCGGTCACGGCAGCGGCGGGCCACGGAAGAACGGGCGAAGAACGGCAGGCGCGGACGGGCACCGCCGGAACGGGGACGTAGAGGGAGGAACGGTGCGGGAGGGAGAGCCGGCCGTCAGCGGCGGAGCGCCCCCGCCGGGGCCGCGACGCCCGACCCGGGAACGGCCGACAGACCGTCCATACCCGCTACTACCAGCGTCGAAGCCTCCAGTCGGTGGAGAGCCGGGCGTGCCCGGATGTTCCTTGACAGAGCATCTGTTCGAGCGGGAACCTACGGAGCCGAGGCAGGGGCGCGGGACCGTGTGGACGCGTGCTCGGACGGAAGGGCGGAAGGTTTTCGTGCAGCACTTCATCACGGCCGCGCCGTCAGGACCGCCGACGGCGGCGAAGTTCCTGCTCCTCCTCTGCGGGGCGTGGTTCTCGATGTGCGGGACTGTGCTCCTCGTCGCCTCGGACCGGGTGGCAGCCTTTTTCGCCGAGCAGCGCAAGAACATTCCGTCGCCCACCTTCCGCACCACCGTCTCGGCGGCCGCGGTGAGCAGTTACGGAGCCGTCTCCCTCGTCGTCGGCATCGGGCTGCTGGGAGGCGCTGTCTACTTGTTGTTCGTCCGGTGACCGGTGCCGGGCACAGCTCTCCCGACCGGGCGTTCCCCCACCGGGGCGTCCCGAGTGACGGGTCGGTCCAGAAGTCCGCTGTGCGGCCGGGGCCGGTCAGTCGGTGCGGGCGGGGAGGCGTCCGGCGGCTGTGCGGCGGGTGAGGCGGCGGTGTTCCCGGTCGGCCCAGGTGCGGGCCCGGGAGGCGGGGAGGGGGGTGCCGTGGCCGACGTAGAGGGTGGTGGGGGAGAGGGCGAGCATGGCGCGGAGGCTGGTGAGGTTGCGGCGGGGATCGTCGTGGAAGGGCGGGGCGGCGGGGCGGCCGGGGAGCAGGCCCATGAAGGAGTTGGCGATCAGGTCGCCGGCGACCAGGGCGCCGTCCTCGGTGAGGACCGAGATCGAACCGGCGGTGTGGCCCGGCGTCGGCATGATGCGGGCGGCCAGCCCGAACTCGTCCAGGTTCGTCTCGCCGCGCACCACCAGCTCCGGCTCGCACGGCTCGGCCGCGACGTGCAGCTTCCGGTTGCGGGCCATCAGCCGTCCCATCGGGCCGGTCGGCAGGTAGGGCTCGCGGACCCGGCCCGAGCGGTACGGCCCGAGGTCGGCGGCGTGCCCGGCCAGCGGGGCGCCGGTGAGCCGGTGCAGTTCGGCGGCCGAGCCGAAGTGGTCGAGGTGGCCGTGGGTGAGGACGATCAGCGCCAGGTCGGCGGGGTCCACGCCGTGCGCGGCGATCCCGTCGTGGATCCGCCGGCCGCTGCCGGGCGTCCCGGCGTCCACCAGCACGGGGCGGCGGCCGAGCAGCAGGTAGGCGTTGATGTGGTGGCGGCCCAGGACGGGGATCGGGACGACCTTCGTACGGGACGCGGCGGTACGGGACACGGTTCTCCTCCGGGAGGTGACGGGGGCGTGCGGGCACGCCGGAGTACGGCC
Organism: Kitasatospora sp. NPDC088134; assembly: GCF_044741705.1. Lineage (NCBI taxonomy): Bacteria > Bacillati > Actinomycetota > Actinomycetes > Kitasatosporales > Streptomycetaceae > Kitasatospora > Kitasatospora sp. NPDC088134. Next base: position 103,687 of record NZ_JBIUTD010000011.1, read on the forward strand.
GCTGCACGAACGCGAACAGCCTTGCAGGGAAAGGAAAGTGACGATCAGTCAGAAACGGCGGCGGTACTCGGCGGGCGTGGTGCCCAGCCGTCGCCGGAAGACGCGGTGCAGCGTCTCCACGGAGCCGAGGCCGCTGGCGGCGGCGACCTCCGGCAGGCTGCGGGAGCCGTCCGCCAGCAGCCGCCGGGCGGCCTCCAGTCGGGCCGCCTCCACGTAGGCGGCGGGGGTGGTGCCGGTGCGCTGCCGGAACAGCCGGGTGAAGTGCCGGGCGCTCAGATGGGTGCGGGCGGCCAGGACGTCCAGCGAGAGTTCCGCGGTGAGGTGGTCGGCGATCCAGCGGCGCACCTCGTCGATCGGGTCGTCCACGTCGGCCGGGACGGACAGCGGCACGCTGAACTGGCTCTGCCCGCCGGGGCGTTTGACGTACATCACCATCATCCGGGCGGTGGCCAGGGCGAGTTCGGGGCCGTGGTTCTCGGCGACCATGGCGAGCGCCATGTCCATCCCCGAGGTGACGCCCGCGCAGGTCCACACCGAACCGTCCCGGACGAAGATCGGGTCGGGGTCGACCCGGACGCCGGGGTGGTCGGCCGCCAGCCGGTCGGCGGTCAGCCAGTGGGTGGTGGCGGGGCGGCCGTCCAGCAGCCCGGCGGCGGCCAGCAGGTGCGCCCCGGCGCAGACCGAACCGATCCGCCGGGTCCGGGGCGACACCGTGCGCAGCCAGTCGACCAGCGGACGGTCGACCACCGGCTCCACCCGGCCGCCGTCGGCGAGTTCGATCGCGCCCGCCACCAGCAGGGTGTCCACCGGGTCGGCCGGCCCGGCGGGAGCCACCTCGGCGAAGGCCAGGTCGGCCAGCAGCCGGACCCCGCCTGAGCTGGCCACCGGGCCGCCGTCGGCCGTGGCGATCCGCACCCGGTAGCCGGGGCGGTCGGCGCCGGCCACCCGGGAGGCGACCGAGAACAACTCGGCCGGTCCGGTGACGTCCAGCAGCTCGATCCCGGGGAAGGCGGCGATCACGACGTGGTGCGGTGCGGGCATGCCCCGATCCTTCCGCCCGGCCGGGACGGCCGCAACGACCAGGATCTGTCAGATCGGGCCATCCAGCGGGGAGTGCCGGCCCGGGTGGTCGATCCGGTCCGGCAGCGGCTCGAACGGGGGGTCGGCGGGACGGGCCCGGAAGACGGGGGAGGAGCCGAACACGCTCAAGTGGCCCTGGAGGCTGCGGCGCACGGAGACGCCGAAACCGTCGGGGGCTTCACCGCTCGCCACCCGCGGGTGGTGGTCGGCGAGCCGGGTCCGCCAGCCCGACCGCCGCCAGGCGGCCAGCACCGCTTCCAGCAGCGGATCGGGCCCGGCGGCCCCGGCAGCGGCCTCGGCGGCCTCGGCAGAGTCGAAGGGCTCGACCCCGAGCACCCAGTAGGCGGCGCGCAGGTACGCGGTGTCGTCGCGCTCGCCCGGCTCGTACAGGACGTCGTCGGACGGCACGACCCGCTCGTTGCCGAAGACCGCCGTCGGCAGCCCGGGGTGCCGGTGGACCAGTGCCGTCCCGGCCGGCAGCGCCCGCAGGGTCTCGGTGAGGTGGCGCAGCAGCAGCCCGCGCGCCTCGTTCTCGGTCAAGTCCCGCACGTGAAAGGCTCCTTGTCGACGCACCGGCCGGGGAGGGGACGGCCGTTCGGCGAGTATGCCCGGGGCGGGCGGCCGGGGCCAACGGGGCCGGGGCCGGCGGGGACGGGTAGGGTGGGCGGCAGGCCGTGACTGGCGCACAGGGTGGAGTACCACCGGGGAGCGGCCCGACACCTCGTCACTGCCGCGCGCCTGGGCGAACCCGCCACGAGCCCGGGAGCGCCGAGCCCATGCCGCACACCCCTGACACCCCTGACACCACCGACACCTCCGAAACTTCCGGCACTTCCCACCCGAAGGACCAACTCGCCCCGCAGCAGGCGAGGTTGATGGACGGCACCGGCCCGGCCCGCCGGATCACCGAACGGACGGCGGCGGCCGCGGCCGCGCTCCGGGAGCGGACGGGCGTCGCCCCGTGCCTGGCCACCGTGCTCGTGGGCGAGGACCCGGCGTCGGTGACGTACGTCCGGATGAAGCGGGCGCGGTGCGCGAAGGCCGGGATCGAGCCCCGGCACCTGGCGCTGCCCGCGGGCGTCAGCACGGCCGAACTCGTCGACAGGGTAGGGGAGTTGTCGGCCGACCCGGCGGTGCACGGCATCCTGCTGCAGCACCCGGTCGGGCCGCACATCGACGAGCGGGCGGCGTTCGAGGCGATCGCCCCGGCGAAGGACGTGGACGGCGTCACCATGCACTCCTTCGCCGCGATGGGCTTCGGCCTGCCGGGCTTCGCCTCCTGCACGCCCGGCGGCATCCTCCGACTGCTGGACGAGTACCAGGTGGACCTGCGCGGCAAGCACGCGGTGGTGGTCGGCCGCAGCGCGATCCTCGGCAAGCCCGCCGGGATGCTGCTGCTCGGCCGGGACGCCACCGTGACGTACTGCCACTCCCGGACCCGCGACCTGCGCGCGATCGTCCGCGAGGCGGACGTCCTGGTGGCGGCGGTCGGCCGGGCCCGGTTCCTCACCGGCGAGGACATCAAGCCCGGCGCCGTGGTGATCGACGCGGGCTACAACGAGGGCAACGTCGGCGACGTCGACTTCGAGTCGGCCCGCACCCGGGCCTCGCTGATCACCCCCGTCCCGGGCGGCGTCGGCCCGATGACCATCGCCGTCCTGCTCGCCCAGACGGTCGAGGCCGCCACCCGCCAACTCGCCACCGCCTGACGGCCGTTCACCGGCCCGGCCGACCTGCCGCGTCGCAGCACACCGCGTCGCACCGCACCGCGCCCGCACTGTCGGCCGGGCCGGTTAGGCTCCCGCCGCACCACCCGCGACGGAGCAGAGAGGCGGGCCGAGCCCGATGAGCGACCCGCGACGACGGCGGCGGCAGGACCGACCCGCCGGGCAGCCCTGGGACGCCCGGCGGGCCCGGCGCGCCGTGCTCGACCACCTGCTCGCGCTGCTCGCCGCCTCGCCCTGGTCCGAAGCACTGGTGCTGCGCGGCAGCATGGTGCTGCCCGCCTGGCTCGGCCCGGCCGCGCGCGAGCCCGCCGACCTGGACTTCCTGGTCCCGCCGTCCACCCTGGTCCCGATCGACCCCCTCGACCCGTACCCGTACCTGCCCGACCTGTCCGCCGTCCAGCAGTGGCCGGAAGCCGCCGACGGGGCCGGGGCCCACCAGATGTGGGAGTTCGAGGAGTTCGACGCCGGCGGCCTGCGCGCCCACCTCCCGCCCGAGGGCCTGCACTGGGTACCGGAGGCCGAACCCGAGTCCACCGGCCCGGACGAGATGCTGCGCGAACTGGTCGAACGGAACCCGCAGGTCGCCCCGGGCCTGCTGCTCGACCCGGCCTCCGTCCGGGAGAGCGGCACCTGGACGTACGACGACGAGAACGTGCCCGGCGTCGGCGTCGAAGTCCGTTGGCTCACCGAGGACATCGGCGCTGAGAGTACCGACCCGGAGGGCACTGTCACGGAGGGCACCGTTACGGAGAGCATCGTCACGGAGGGCACCGTCAGGGTCGACTTCGCCCGCGACGAACGGATGCCCGCGCCGCCCGTCCGGACAGCCGTCCCGCGCGGCGACGGCACCGGTGCCACGGTGGTCCGCACCCCGAGCCCCGAACTCGCGCTCGCCTGGAAGCTGCTCTGGCTGCACACCGACGCCGAACGCGCCCGCGCCAAGGACCTGTACGACGCCGTCCTGCTCGCCGAACGCTGCGCCCACACCCTCGACCCGGCCCTGCTGCGCCGCGTGATCGCCCGCGAACCCGGCCACCCGGGCACCCTCGCCACCGTCCTCCTCCCCGAGGTCCCCGCCGACTGGGCCGACCTGCTCGCCGCGCACCCCGGCCACCCGGTGCTGCACGGCCCCGCCGAGGCGTGGGCCGCCCGCCTGCGCACCGCGCTCGCCCCGCTGACGGATCAACTGGCGAATCAGCCGACGGATCAGTCGACGGACATCAGCTGACGGGCCGTCAGTAGGGGGCCGGAAAACCGGAGGCGCCGCGCCCCGACCGGTCGGTACGTTGGTCGGATGCGCCTGACGAAGTACGCCCATGCCTGCGTCCGGATCGAGGACGGCGACCGCTCCCTGCTGATCGACCCGGGGTGCTGGACCGACCCCGCGGCGTTCCACGGCGTCCGCGCCGTGCTGATCACGCACGAGCACGCCGACCACGTCGACGAGGAGCTGCTGGCCGCGGCCCGCGCCGCCCGACCGGAGCTGGAGGTGTACACCCACCCGGCGCTGGCGGCCGAGATCGGCGGCCGACCGGTCGAGGTGGGGGAGCGCTTCACGGCGGGCGGGTTCGAGGTCCGCGCGGTCGGCGGGCGGCACGCCGTGACCATCGACAACCACCCGAACTGCGCGAACCTCGGCTACCTGGTCGAGGGCGTCTACCACCCGGGCGACGCCCTGGACGTCCCGGACGAGGACGTCCGCGCCCTGCTGCTACCCGCCTCCGGGCCCTGGCTGGCGCTGCGCGCGGCGATCGAGATGGTGCGCGCCGTCCGCCCGGAGCGCACCTTCCCGATCCACGACGCCAACCTCAGCGAGATCGGCATGGCGAACTTCGACGGCTGGCTCGGCGGCGAACAGAGCACCCGCTACGCCCGGATCGCCCTCGGCGCCTCCGCCGACCTGGACTGACCGGCGCCCCCTGACTGACCGGCCACCCCTGCCCGACCAGTTGGCTCGGACGGACCAGTTGACTCGGACGGACCGGCTGACCCGGACGGACCGGCTGACCCGGACGGGCCGACCGATGCCCCGGCGATCCCTGACGGACCATCACTGGCCCATCACGTAGCGGACGGTGGGCCCGGCGGTCCAGCCGCCGTCCACCGCCAGCTCCGCACCGGTGACGTAGGACGCGGTGCCGGAGAGCAGGAAGACCGCGGCGGCCGCGATCTCCGGCGCCTCGCCCACCCGGCCCATCGGCGTGTTGGGGGGTAGTTGCCCTCACCCCGCCGGATGCCGGTGGATGCCGTCATGGGGGTGTACGTCATGCCCGGGTGCACCGAGTTGACCCGTATCCGGTCCGCGCTCAGCTCCACCGCGCCGATCTTGGTCAGGCCGCGCACGCCCCACTTCGAGGCGCCGTACCCGGCCGTCAGCGCCAGGCCCATCAGCCCGGCCGCCGAGGAGACGTTCACCACCGAGCCGTCGCCCGTCGCCCGCCGCCCGCAGCGCCGGGACGACGGCCTTCATGCCGATGAACACGCCCGCCAGGTTGACGTCGGGCACCTTGCGGAAGCGCTCCACCGACTCCGCCACCAGCAAGCTGCCGGCGGAGATGCCCGCGTTGTTGACCAGCCCGCGCACCGCGCCGAACTCGGCCTGCGCGTACGCCACCACCCCGGCCCACTCCCGCTCCGAGGTAGGGCATCCCTCCCCGGGCCTGCGGTCCGTCCTGCTGCTGGTCCTGCTGCTGCTCCTGCTGTGCGGGCTCCCGTCCGGTGGTCGGCGCTCGAACGACCAGTGCCCCAAGACGCCTGGGAACTCGCTGGGAACCCCGCCGCGCGGCGGAGGAATCTCCAAGACGTCCTTGCTAGCTTCGGGTCGCATGATCGACTCGTCCCCCTCGGCAGCCCGGTCACGCTCCCTGGCGCACCACGCGCTGGCCCGGCTCAAACCACGCCACCTCGCCTGGCCGCTGTTCGCCCTGGCGTTCTGGCGCTACCTGGCGGTCTACGGCCTGCCCTACGCGAACGACGTGGTCTTCCTCTGGCTGATCGCCGCGCTGGTCGCGGCGTCCGTGCACAGCGGCGGCCGCAAGGGCTGGCTGCGCGTCCTGCGCGACTGGGTCCCGGTGATGGCCGTGGTCTGGGTCTACTCGGCGCTCCGCGGCTACGGGGCGCACACCCCCTGGCGGCCGCACTACGCCCCGCAGATCGCCTTCGACGAGGTGCTCGGCTTCGGCCAGACCTGGACGGTGCGCCTGCAGCACTGGCTCTACCACCCCGGCGATCCGCAGTGGTACGACTACGCCGCCGTCACCGTCTACATGTCGCACTTCTTCGTCGTCTTCGTGATCCTCGCGGTGCTGTGGAAGCGCGACCACGCCCGGTTCCGCCGTTTCCTTTCCTCCTACCTGACGATCACCTTCATCGGCTTCGTCACCTACGTCCTCTACCCCGCCGACCCGCCGTGGCTGGCCGCCCTGGAGGGCCACCTGCCGGCCGTCAACCGGGTCGTCGCCACCGTCCTCGACAACAGCGGACTGCACCGGGCCGGCACCATCTTCGAGAACGGCAGCAGGTTCGCGAACGACGTGGCCGCGATGCCCTCGCTGCACGCCGCCTACCCGATGATGATCGCCCTGGCCTTCTGGCCGAAGGCTGGCCGGGCCCTGCGCATCCTGCTCGCCGCGTACCCCCTGGCGATGGCCTTCACTCTGGTCTACGGCGCCGAGCACTTCATCATCGACATCCTGGTCGGCTGGGCCTACGCCTGGGCGGTGGTCACCCTGGTGAACCGGCTGGCGGCCCGTTGGACGGTACACCGCACCGCGAAGCGGACGGCTGCCGCCGGTGCCGGTTCCGCCGACACCGCCGGCTCCACCCCGGCGGACGCGCTCGCTCCGGTGGCCCCGGCCGTCCCGGTGGCCCCGGCCGTCCCGGCCGCCGAGCGGCCCGCCACCGCTCGGTTGGGCTGAGCGAGGCCACCCGTCCACTGGCCCGAGGGCCCCGGTCCGGCACCGCCGGGTCGGGGCCCTTCCGCCTGCGGCGAGCGGGTGCGGTGGGCGGGTGCAGCGGGCGGGTGCGGTGAGCGATCACTGGGAGCGCCCTGGACATTCGCTGGGAATCCGCCAGGGGGACGTTCGCGCTGGTGGGCCGCCCGAGTGAAGCTGACGGTCCGTCAGTACCGGTTCCCACGGCCCTCGGCGGCGGGCTGCGGTGAAGGCTTTGCCAATCCGTGGCGGAGTCTTGTTCCGTGCCCGGGTAGCGTCGTGCGGAGCCCAGCAGGAGGACCCACCATGGCCGCACCCCACGCACCGTCCACGCCCGGCGGGCGTCCCCTGGCCGCCGTCCTGCCGACGGCCCGATGATCTCCGGTCACCTCGCCGCACCCGCCCTCTGGGCGCTCCTGACTCCGCTGGGCGTCGTGCTCTCCGGCGTCGGCCTGGCCTCGACCATCCGGATCCGCCCCGGCGCCGACCGGCCCCGCGACCACCTGCTCGGCCCGCTGCTGATCGCCGCCGGCATCCTGGTCGCCGGCCTCGGCCTCTGGCTGCTCTGAACCCGGACGCCGCGCCGCGCTACCGGACCGTCCCCTCCCCGACGGGCGCAGCGGCGGGTTCCGCGGCTGCGGTGTGCGACTCCCCGGCCTCGGCGAACCAGTGGCCGATCGAGGTCCACCGGAACCCCGCCCGCCAGGCCGGCTCCCCGGTGGCCCAGCCCACCACGGCGGCCGTCGCCCGCTCCGCCGACACCGTCAGCGTCCGGTAGTGCTCCGCCGGGACCCCGTCCCGGTACTCCACCTCGAAGACCCCGTTCTCCGCCAACCGGACCTGCACGTACCAGTCGCCCGCCGGTTCGTCCGGCCCGAACCGCTCCACGATCAGGAAGGAGTCCCCGCGCTGCAGGTTGGCCACCATCAGGCCGAGGGCCACCGGCCCCGGATCGCGCATCGACAGTCCGCGCTCGGTCATCGCGTGAAGCATGCGTGGAGCATCCCGCACCGCACCGACAATCCACCGACCGGGGTGCCCGCCCGACGCCCCGTCACCACCCCGACCGACCTTCGGAGCCAACGGCCCGTCAGCTCACCGGACAGGCCCCCTCCAGCGCCGACAGCTCACCCACCGCCAACAGCAACTCGAACGGGAACTCCCGATCGGCCTGCCCAACCGCCAATCCCACCCACCGGCCCGCCCCACTTCGCCCCCCGGCCACCCCGCCACCTCGCACCATCGCCCCGCACCCGCCGTCCACCCTCCTCCTCCCTCCGTCGTCCGTCGCCGGTGGCACACTGTCCGGACGTCGACCAGGAGTCGCGGCCGAGGCCCACGACCGGCGGAGAGGACAACGGCAGTGAGCGTGATCGTGGAGTTCTTCGCGTCCCCGGACGACACCTCCGCCGCACTCACCGCCCCGACCGGCCCCGGCCGGGCCCTCCCCTCCTGCCGCTTCGGCAACTTCGACGCCGAGGGCGCGATCCTGGAGTGGGAGAGCGCACTGACGGGCGATACCGTCGAAGCACTGATCGAGGCCGACGAGCCACGCTGGCTCACCGCCCCCGACAACAGCGGCTGCCTGGTCCTCGCCCTCTCCCCGCGCCTGACCACCGCCCTGGCCACCGCCACCCCGGCCCAACTGGACGAGACTGTCGGAACCTGGACGGCGGAGGCCCCCGCCCTCGCCCCGGAGACCGCCACCGAGATCCTCACCGAGCTGGCCGCCCTGGCCACGACCGCCCACCACAACGGCGAGTCCCTGTACTGCTGGACCGTCTGAGGACTGCCCCGTGAGCGGGCGCCGACCTGCTCCTGCTCGCGGCCGTACCCGGTCGGCCACCCGGTGAGCCCGCCGCAGGAGCACGAGACCGGTGCCCGGACGGCCGCCGCCGGCGACGACCTCCGGCCACGGGCTGACCCGTCCCACCGGCGGTGGACGCTCCTCGCTCCTCCGGGCCCCACCGTGCTGCCGGGCAGCTCTGTCGGCACCTGCTGTCATGCTGTCCCCCATGGCACACCCGGGCTCCCGTACGAAGACGACGGACTGCTGGCTGCTGCCGGAAGACGAAGCCTCGGTCGGGCAGCGGATCGCCGAACTCCTGCCCGGCGCCGGGTGGCTTTGCAGCCAACCGGGCCCGTTGGGCCTGCACCAGGTGCATGTGCATCCTTCGGTCCAGGATGCCCTGCGGTGCGGTGGCGTCCAGGCTCTGCTGGCCCTGCCGGCGGGAGCGGCCGCCCCGGCGGGCGTCCAGGACCTGACCGGATCCGCCACCGGACCGGGTCGGCCGAGCGCAGTGGTCCAACTGCTGTGCTCGCGACGCAGGCAGAACCGCAACGGGGAAGTCTTCGACGCCGGCCGCCTCGCGGTGCGCTGGTTCGAACCCGAGGTCGGGCCCGAGATGCACCGGCTCCTGACCGAACAGACGCGCACCGTCTGGCGGGCTCTCCGGGCAGCAACCCGGCCGGCCCCGGTCGAGACCGCGGCCGGCCATCGGATCTCCGGCATGCGGATCGGCCGTGCGGCCCACGCATTCGCCACCGACACGGGCATCCCACTCGCCCGCGGCGTCTCCCAGTACTTGCGCCCGACCACCACGTCCACCGGGAACCAGCCACCCGGCAACCGCGAGTAGACAGCGGGACAGCCATCGGCAGACCAGTGGCCGTGGCCGAACAAATCGGCTGCTCGCGGCACCCGTTCGGCACTAACGTCCCCACCATGGGAACCCCGCAGCGGCGCCGTGCCGCGTAGACCTCCGCGCGCGGTGCGCGCCGCCACCGCCGACCGCACGACGCCCGGAACCGCCAGCACGCTGCTGCTCGGCGCCTGCCCGGGACCGCCGGCCTGTACTGCCCTGCACAGCTACCTCTTCGTCGACGGACTCGACCTGATCACCCGCACCAACGCCACTGCCCTCGGCGCCCCGCCCGCCGAACTGCTGCGCCCGGGCGGCCCGCTCCACCCGGCCGACCGGCCCCGAACCGTCCGGGTGACCGTCGCGGACGCCGCCGCCGAAGTACGGTTCCAACTCCGCCTCCGCAGCCGGACGGTGACCTGGAGCGACCTGGCCTACCCGGACGCCGACGGCCACCTCGTCGAGGAAGTCCGCTTCGACCTGCCCCGGTACCTCGCCGAACTCGAACACGCCGCCCTGCGCTTCGGAGCGTGATCAAAAATCCCCGACGGCGATGTTCCGCCTGCGGCAGACTGACGGCCCGACGACGGAGAGGTGGAAACATGGGCGGGGAAAGGCAATTCCGGACGGTCGACGGACCGGAGGCGGCCCACAAGCGACGCCGAGGAGCAGCGCGACGGCGAACGGCTGCCCGCCCGTCGGAGCCCCGCCGCCGTCTCGGCCGCACCGCGCACCCGGACGGTGGTGCCTGAGTGGACGCCGACGATTGGGACGGGTACACCCGCGGCCCCTCCCTGCCGCCGCCGCTCACCGAGGCCGAAGTCGCCGAGGCCGAGCGGCAGTTCGGGGTATCCTTCCCGACGGAGTACCGCACCTACCTGCTGACCGTGAGCGCGGGCCTGGCTGTCACCCGACTCGAACGGACGGGGCAGGGCTGGCGCTGGGCCGGGGACGATCCGGTGCGGCGCGGGCTGCTGGCGCTGCCCTTCCCCCACCCCGACTCCTACGTCGCGGCCGAGGGCGTACTGGAGGGGCGTTGCCCCGAGCCGGCGGACTTCCCCGACGAGCAGTCCTACGAACGGGCCCGTGGCGACTGGCTGGAGGAGTGCGACGATTTCGAGGACCGGAAGACGGCGGGCGCGATCGTCGTCCAGGAGCACGGCTGCGGCTTCAGCACCCTGCTGGCGATCACCGGCCCGCTGGCCGGCACCATGTGGTGGGACGGCCGGGCCACCTGCGAGCTGATCCTCCCGCTGTCCCTCGACCACTCGGGCGGCGCGGAGCCCGTCACCTTCGGCCAGTGGCTGGGTCGCGACTCCTGGAGCCTGCTGCCGCCCGGTTGGGGGTGACGGCGGCCGGGCCCACCTCCGCCGGTGGCCGATTCTCGTGCTGCGCCTACGCCCGGAGCCCTCTCCGGCGAGAAAAACAAGCACGCGTGCTTGATTTGTTGTCGCTCCGGTGACACGCTCGGTCGCGGCCGGACCCGCACGGGACCGCTGGCGCGGACCGTCGACCGGCCAGGCCATTCAGCGGATGAACGGCCATGCGGTGCAGGCGAGTCGGGGAAGTCGGGGAGGTGCCGTGCTGCGGATCGGCAATGCGTCGGGGTTCTACGGCGACAGGTTCGGGGCGTTCCGCGAGATGCTCGCGGGCGGCCCGCTGGACGTCCTGACCGGCGACTACCTGGCCGAGTTGACGATGCTGATCCTGGCCCGTGACCGGCTGCGCGACCCGGGGCTCGGCTACGCCAGGACCTTCCTGCGGCAGGCCGAGGAGTGTCTCGCGCAGGCGCTCGACCAGGGGGTGCGGATCGTGGTCAACGCGGGCGGCCTCAACCCGGCCCGGCTCGCCGACGCACTCGGCGAACTCGCCGAACGGCAGGGGCTGAGCGTCCGGATCGGCCACCTCACCGGCGACGAACTCCTGCCCAGGGCAGCCGAGTTCGGCTGGACGGGGGAGGGCGCCGACCCACGGCCGCTGCTCGCCGCCAACGCCTACCTGGGCGCGTACGGGATCGCCGAGTGCCTGCGCGGCGGCGCGGACGTGGTGGTCACCGGGCGGGTCACCGACGCCGCGCTGGTGGTCGGCCCGGGCATCGCCCACTACGGCTGGACGCCCGCCGACCTGGACGCCCTCGCCGGGGCGGTGGTGGCCGGGCACGTCCTGGAGTGCGGCGCCCAGGCCACCGGCGGGAACTACGCGTTCTTCACCGAGCACGACACCGACCACCCGGGCTTCCCGATCGCCGAACTGCACGCCGACGGCAGCAGCGTGATCACCAAGCACCCGGGCACCGGCGGCGCGGTCACCGTCGAGACCGTCACCGCCCAACTCCTGTACGAGACCGGCGGACCGCGCTACCTCGGGCCGGACGTCACCGCCCGCCTGGACACCGCCGCCCTCACCCAGGACGGCCCGGACCGGGTCCGGATCACCGGGGTGCGCGGCGAGGCCCCGCCCGCCACCCTCAAGGTCGGCCTCAACCGGCTCGGCGGCTACCGCAACGAGCTGGTGTTCGTCCTGACCGGACTCGACATCGAGGCCAAGGCCGCACTCGTGCAACGGCAGTTGACCCGCGCCCTGACCCCGGACGCCCCACCCTCCGCCCCGCCCTCGGACCCGTCCCCCGGAACGCCCGCCGCTCCTCCCGCCGCCCCTCCCGCCGAACTGCGCTGGACGCTGGCCCGCACCGACCACCCGGACGCCGACACCGAGGAGTCCGCGAGCGCCCTGCTCCGCCTCACCGCCCGCGACCCGCAGGAACACCGGGTCGGGCGCGCCCTCACCGCCGCCGCCGTCGAACTCGGACTGGCCGGCTACCCGGGCTTCCACCTGACCGCTCCGCCCGGAAAGGCCACGCCCTACGGGGTGTTCGAGGCGAAGTACGTGGACGCCAAGGCGGTCGAACAAGTGGCCCACCTGCCGTCCGGTGACCGAATAACCATTCCCGCACCCGACCTGACTTTCCACCAGGAACAAACCCCCACCTCCGAGTTGCCGCCTCCGCCGGACCCGAACCCGGACCCGGACCCGTACCGGGGGCCGACCCGCCGGGCGCCGCTCGGCCTGGTCGCCGGGGCCCGCAGCGGCGACAAGGGCGGGGACGCCAACCTCGGGGTCTGGGCCCGCAGCGAGGCCGGCTGGCGCTGGCTGGCGCACACCCTCACCGTCGAGCGCCTGCGCGAACTGCTCCCGGAGACGGCCGACTTGGCGGTGGAGCGGCACCTGCTGCCGAACCTGCGGGCGGTCAACTTCACCATCCACGGCCTGCTCGGCGAAGGCGTCGCCGCCCAGGCCAGGTTCGACCCCCAGGCGAAGGCGCTGGGGGAGTGGCTGCGCTCGCGCCGGCTCGACATCCCGGAGGCTCTGCTGTGACCGTACTGCCGACCCGGCTCGACCCCGCCGCGGCCGAGCATGCCGCCAACCGCGCCGCGATGCTGGCCAAACTCGCCGACCTCGACACCGAGCACGCCAAGGCACTGTCCGGCGGCGGGGCCAAGTACGTGGAGCGGCACCGGAGTCGGGGCAAGCTGCTGGCCCGCGAGCGGATCGAGCTGCTGCTCGACCCGGACTCCGCGTTCCTCGAACTCTCCCCGCTGGCCGCCTGGGGCAGTGACTACCCGGTGGGGGCGGCGCTGGTGACCGGCATCGGCACCGTCGCCGGGACCGAGTGCGTGATCACCGCCAACGACCCGACCGTGCGCGGCGGTTCGTCCAACCCGTGGACGCTCCGCAAGGCCCTGCGGGCCAACGAGATCGCGCTGCGCAACCGGCTCCCGCTGATCAACCTGGTCGAGTCCGGCGGCGCCGACCTGCCCAGCCAGAAGGAGATCTTCATCCCGGGCGGCGCGCTGTTCCGCGACCTCACCCGGCTCTCCGCGGCCGGCATCCCCACCGTGGCCGTGGTGTTCGGCAACTCCACGGCGGGCGGGGCGTACGTGCCGGGCATGTCCGACCACGTGATCATGGTGAAGGAGCGGGCCAAGGTCTTCCTGGGCGGCCCGCCGCTGGTCAAGATGGCCACCGGCGAGGAGTCCGACGACGAGTCGCTCGGCGGCGCCGAGATGCACGCCCGCACCTCCGGACTCGCCGACCACCTCGCCCTGGACGAACCCGACGCCCTGCGACTGGCCCGCCGGGTCGTGCACCGCCTCAACTGGCGCAAGTCCGGCCCCGAGCCGAGGGGTTGCTACGAGCCGCCGAAGTACCCGGAGGACGAACTGCTGGGCATCGTTCCCGGCGACCTGAAGGCGCCGTTCGACCCGCGCGAGGTGATCGCCCGGGTCGTCGACGGCTCCGACTTCGACGAGTTCAAGCCCCGCTACGGCAGCAGCCTGGCGACCGGCTGGGCCGAACTGCACGGCTACCCGGTCGGCATCCTCGCCAACGCCCAGGGCGTGCTGTTCAGCGCGGAGTCGCAGAAGGCCGCCCAGTTCATCCAACTCGCCAACCAGCGCGACATCCCGCTGCTCTTCCTGCACAACACCACCGGCTACATGGTCGGCCGGGAGTACGAGCAGGGCGGCATCATCAAGCACGGCGCAATGATGATCAACGCGGTCTCGAACAGCACCGTCCCGCACCTCTCGGTCCTGATGGGCGCCTCCTACGGCGCCGGCCACTACGGCATGTGCGGACGCGCCTACGACCCCCGCTTCCTGTTCGCCTGGCCCAGCGCCAAGTCCGCCGTCATGGGCCCCCAGCAACTCGCCGGCGTCCTCTCCATCGTGGCCCGCCAGTCCGCCGCCGCCAAGGGACAGCCCTACGACGAGGACGCCGACGCCGCGATCCGCGCCATGGTCGAGCAGCAGATCGAGGCCGAATCGCTCCCCGTCTTCCTCTCCGGCCGCCTCTACGACGACGGCGTCATCGACCCCCGCGACACCCGCACCGTCCTCGGCCTCTGCCTCTCCGCGATCCACAGCGCCCCCGTGGAGGGCGCCCGCGGTTACGGCGTCTTCCGCATGTGACACCCGCGCGCACCGGTGATACCCCCGCATGCCGGTGATGCCCGCACGCGCCCGTGACACCTCCACGCGCCCGTGACAGCCCCACAGGGTGGTGACACCCACACGCACCATTTATGGCATCAAGCGAAAGTTACAGCCTCAAACACTAGTTACGCCTTAAAGCACCAGCTGCGCCCACAAGCGGCAACCGGGGCGCCACGCACCAGTTACGCCACCACGCGCACGTGATACGCCAACGCACCAGTTACACCCTCTAACTCCCGCTAGAAAGGCGAACCGACGGATGATCACCTCCCTGCTGGTGGCCAACCGGGGCGAGATCGCCCGCCGGATCTTCCGCACCTGCCGCAGCCTCGGCATCGCCACCGTCGCGGTCCACTCCGACCCCGACGCCGAGGCCCCGCACGTCCGGGAGGCCGATCTCGCCGTCCGCCTGCCGGGAGCCGCCCCGGGCGACACCTACCTGCGGGCCGACCTGCTGGTCCGGGCGGCGCTCGACGCGGGGGCGGACGCCGTCCACCCGGGGTACGGATTCCTGTCCGAGAACGCCGAGTTCGCCCGCGCGGTGCTCGGCGCCGGACTGACCTGGATCGGCCCGCCGCCGGAGGCGATCGCCGCGATGGGCTCCAAGACCGCCGCGAAAGAGCTGATGGCCCGGGCGGGCGTCCCGGTCCTGACGGTCGGCGCGGAACCCGTCGAGGCCGACCTGCCGCTGCTGGTCAAGGCCGCCGCGGGTGGCGGCGGTCGCGGGATGCGGGTGGTGCGCACCCTCGCCGAACTGCCCGGCGCCCTCGCCGCCGCCCGGGCCGAGGCCGCCGCCGCGTTCGGCGACGACGAGGTGTTCTGCGAGCCCTACCTCCCCACCGGCCGCCACCTGGAGGTGCAGCTGCTCGCCGACGCGCACGGCACCGTGTGGGCCGTCGGCGACCGGGACTGCTCGCTGCAGCGCCGGCACCAGAAGGTGATCGAGGAGGCCCCGGCCCCCGGCCTCGACCCCGCCCTGCGCGCCCGCCTGCACGCCGCCGCCACCACCGCCGCCCGGGCGATCGGCTACCGGGGCGCCGGCACCGCCGAGTTCCTGCTCGCCCCGGACGGACGGCTCGCGTTCCTGGAGATGAACACCCGCCTCCAGGTCGAGCACCCTGTCACCGAGTGCCTCACCGGCCTCGACCTGGTCGCGCTCCAACTCGCCGTCGCCGAGGGCGAGAAGCTCCCCGCCGACCCGCCGCCGAGCCGCGGCTGCGCGATCGAGGCCCGGCTCTACGCCGAGGACCCGGCCCACGGCTGGCGCCCCGCCACCGGCACCCTGCACCTGATCGAAATCCCGGGCGTGGACGTCGAGTTCGCCACCCTCCCGACCGCCGCCACCACCACTGGCCTGCGGCTGGACGCCGGCGTCGGCGACGGCGACCGGATCACCGTGCACTACGACGCGATGCTGGCCAAGGTCATCGCCTGGGCGCCCACCCGCGCCGCCGCCGCCCGCCGCCTCGCCGACGCCCTCGGCCGGGCCCGGCTGCACGGCCCGGCCACCAACCGTGACCTGCTGGTCCGCGCCCTGCGCCACCCCGCCTTCCTCGACGGCGCCGTGCACACCGCCTTCCTCACTGACCACGCCGACGAACTCACCACCAGGGAAGACAAGTTCACGCCACTGGCGGCCCTCGCCGCCGCCCTCGCGGACGCCGCCGCCCGCCGCCCCGGACCGCACGCCCTCCCGTCCGGCTGGCGCAACCTGCCCTCCCAGCCGCAGACCAAGCGCTACCGCCCCGCCGACGCCGACCCCGAACACCCCGCCGGCGCCGCCTTCGACGTCCGCTACCGCCTCACCCGCGACGGCCTGCACGCCGAGGACCACCCAGGCGTCCAACTCCTGCACTCCACCGGGGAGTCCGTCGACCTGCTGGTGGACGGGGTACGCCACCGCTACCGGATCGCCCGCTACGGCGACCGGGTGCACGTCGACGGTCCGACCGGGCACCACGCCCTGGTCGCCCTCGACCGCTTCCCCGACCGCGCCGCCGAACTCGCCCCCGGCACCCTGCTCGCCCCGATGCCCGGCACCGTGGTCCGGGTCGCGGCCCGGGCGGGCGACCGCGTCACCGCAGGCCAACCCCTGCTCTGGCTGGAGGCGATGAAGATGGAGCACCAGGTCACCGCCCCCACCGACGGCACCCTCGCCGCCCTGCACGCCGAGGCCGGCCACCAGGTCGAAACCGGCACAGTCCTCGCCGTCGTCGAACCCGAATCCGACCTCGAACCCGCCCCCGGCCCCGCCGCCGCCCCCGGCCCCGCCGCCGCCCCCGGCCCCGCCGCCGCCCCCGGCCCCGCCGCCGAACCGGGCCCGGGCGCCGTCCCCGCCCCCAGTCCCGCCACCGCAACTGCCTGACCCACGGCCACCGTTCACGCCCCGCCGCCGCACCACCCACTCGGAAACACGGAAAGGACCACCCTCATGTCCGCACCGCTGATCGAGACCGAGGACCGCCGCGCCCTGCGCGAAGCCGTCGCCGCCCTCGGCCGCCGCTACGGCCGCGAGTACTTCCAGCGCAAGGCCCGGGCCGGTGAGCCCGTCGAGGAACTCTGGTCGGAGGCGGCCAAGTTGGGCTACCTCGGGGTCAACCTGCCCGCGGAGTACGGCGGCGGGGGTGCGGGCATCGCCGAACTCGCCGTGGTACTGGAGGAGTTGGGCGCGGCCGGCTGCCCGCTGCTGATGCTGATCGTCTCCCCGGCGATCTGCGGCACCGTGATCGCCCGGTTCGGCACCGAGGAGCAGAAGCAGCGCTGGCTGCCCGGACTCGCCGACGGCACCCGGGTGATGGCGTTCGGCATCACCGAGCCCGACGCCGGCTCCAACTCGCACCGGATCTCCACCGTCGCCCGCCGCGCCGACGACGGCAGCGGCGACTGGCTGCTCAGCGGCCGCAAGGTGTTCGTCTCCGGCATCGACCACGCCGATGCCGTCCTGTTCGTCGGCCGCACCGAGGACGCCCGGACCGGGAAGCTCAAGCCCGCGCTGTTCGTCGTCCCGCGCGAGAGCCCGGGCTTCGAGTACCGCCCGATCCCGATGGAACTCACCGCCCCGGAACGGCAGTTCCAGGTCTTCCTGGACGACATCCGGCTGCCCGCCGACGCCCTGGTCGGCGACGAGGACGCGGGGCTGCTGCAACTGTTCGCGGGCCTCAACCCGGAGCGGATCATGACGGCCGCGTTCACTCTCGGCATCGCCCGCTACGCCCTCGACACGGCCGTGGCCTACGCCCGCACCCGCACCGTCTGGGACCGGCCGATCGGCGCCCACCAGGGCATCGCCCACCCGCTCGCCCAGTGCGCCATCGAGGTCGAACTCGCCCGCCTGATGACCCAGAAGGCCGCGCAGCTCTACGACGCGGGCGACGACCTGGGTGCGGGCGAGGCCGCCAACATGGCCAAGTACGCGGCCGGCGAAGCCTCCTGCCGCACCGTCGACCAGGCCGTCCAGACCCTCGGCGGCAACGGCCTCACCCAGGAGTACGGCCTGGCCGCGCTGATCACCGCCACCCGGGTCGGCCGGGTCGCGCCCGTCAGCCGGGAGATGATCCTCAACTACGTCGCCCAGCACACCCTGGGCCTGCCCCGCTCCTACTGAGCCCACCGGCGGAACGGACCGAGAACCGGGCGGCGGGGAGGCATCCCGCACCACACCCGCCGCCCCACGCCCTCCGCCCCCACCGCACCCGCCCCCCACCGCACCCGCCGCCCCCACAACACCAGCCACCCCGGCCGATCCCGCAGCCCCACCGCCACCGAACCGCTGCTCACCTTCTACGGTTGCTCCGAGTCCGAGACCACCCACCGGCCCGACGGTCGGAGGCGCCCCGGACGCCCGAAACGCCGCAACTCCCGGACGGAGCAGCCATGACCGCACCCCACCCCGACCCGACCGGCGACGCAGCCCTCGCGCTGCGCGCCGCCGAAGCCGGCGCCGAAGCCGTCCGGGCCCACCCGTGGCACGGCGTCGAGAAGCACGACAAGGGCGGCGGCGACTTCGCCACCGCCGCCGACCTCGCCGCGGAGCGCGCCATCCTCGACGTGCTCCGCGCCGCCCGCCCGCAGGACGCCTGCACCGGTGAGGAGAGCGGCAGCGGCGGCGCGGCCGACGCCCCCCGCCGCTGGCTGGTCGACCCGCTCTGCGGAACGCTCAACTACGCGGTCGGCACCCACCTGGTCGGCGTCAACGTCGCCCTGCGCGAGGACGGCCGGACCACCGCCGCCGCGACCGCCGACCCGTACACCGGCGAGACGTACTGGACGGACGGCGAGCGGGCGTACCTCCGCCACGGCGGCGCCGACACCCCGCTGGCCCCGTCCGCCGGGTCCCGGCTGGTCGACCTCAACCTCGACCCGCCCTACCCGAACGCCCCGGAGATCCGGGTCGCCCGGCTGCTCACCGAACCGGACTTCGAGGCGGAGTTCCGTCCCCGGGTGGTGTCCAGCACGATCGCGGTGGCCTGGGTCGCGGCCGGCCGCCGCGCCGCCTACCTGACGGACGGTCACCTCGCCGACAGCGTGCACTTCGCCGCGGGCATCGCGCTCTGCCGGGCGGCCGGCTGCACCGTCACCGACCTCCGGGGCGAACCGCTGCACAGCGGCGGGGGCGGACTGGTCGTCGCCGCCGACGCCAGGACGCACGCCCGCCTGTTGGAGCTGATCGAACGCCAACGGAGCGGCGGCGTACGCCAGTAAGCCCGCTACGCGCCCTGGTGATCCGGAGCGAAGAACGGCAGTCTTGGCCGCGCACCGTCACCTCGCCCCGCATCATCTGAGGCACCCAGCACCACATGAGCCGCCCCCACGAACCGCCATCCCCCACCAACACGCCCCCACGACCCCGCCCCCACGACCCGCCACAGCCCGGCCCGACCCGACCGCCCGCCGACCCGCCCCGGAGGCCCGCATGGTGTTCCACAGCGACTACCCGTCCGTCGCCCCGCTGGACCTGCCGATCCACGAGGCCGTCCTCGGCGGCTGCGCCGACGGTGAGCACGCCGACCGGCCCGCGCTGATCGACGGCCTGACCGGACGGAGCGTCAGCTACCGGGAACTGGACACCGGTACCAGGCGGGTCGCGGCGGGCCTGGCCGAGGCGGGCGTCGGCAAGGGCGAGGTGGTGGCGCTGTTCAGCCCCAACTCGCTCGCCTACCCGCTGGCGTTCTACGGCGCGACCCGCACCGGCGCGACCGTCACCCCGGTCAGCTCGCTCGCCACCGCCGAGGAGCTGGCCGGGCAGCTGCGCGACTCCGGCGCCCGCTGGATCATCACCGTCGCGGCCTTCCTGCCGGTCGCCCGCGAGGCCGCCGCCGCGCACCCGGTGGCGGAGATTTTCGTCTGCGACCCCGCCGAGGGGCACCGCTCGCTCGCCGACCTGGCCGCCGGCTCCGCCCCGGAGCCGCAGCCCGTCCTCGACCCGGCCGCCGACCTGGCCGTGCTGCCGTACTCCAGCGGCACCACCGGCCTGCCCAAGGGCGTGATGCTCACCCACCGCTCGGTCTCCACCAACCTCGCCCAGGTCGACACCCTGCTCGGCCCGACCCCGGGCGAACGCATCCTCGCGGTCCTGCCGTTCTTCCACATCTACGGCCTGACCGCGCTGCTCAACCGCCCGCTGCGGGCCCGCTCCACCATCGTCGTGCTGCCCCGCTTCGACCTGGAGCAGTTCCTGACGGCCATCCAGGAGCACCGGATCGAGGCGGTGTACGTGGCTCCGCCGATCGTCCTCGCGCTGGCCAAGCACCCGCTGGTCGACCGCTACGACCTGTCCTCGATCCGGCACGTGCTCAGCGCCGCCGCCCCGCTGGACGCCGAGCTCGCCGCCGCCTGCGCCCGCCGCCTCGGCCTGCCGCACCTGCTGCAGGGCTACGGCATGACGGAACTCTCCCCGGTCACCCACGTTGTCCCGCCGAACGACCCGCACCCGCCGGTCGGCACCGTCGGCCGTCTCGTCCCCGGCACCGAACTGCGGGTGATCGCCCTCGACCGGCCCGGCCCCCGGTCGGCCCAGGAGCCCGGTCACGAGCTCGGTCACCGGCCCGGCCGCGACCTCGGCCCCGGCGAGGACGGCGAACTGCTGTTCCGCGGCCCGCAGGTGATGAAAGGTTACTTCGGCCGGGACTCCGAGACCGCCGCGATCATCGACCAGGACGGCTGGCTGCACACCGGAGACGTCGGCCACGTCGACGCCGACGGCTACCTGTTCGTCGTCGACCGGGTCAAGGAGCTGATCAAGTACAAGGGCTACCAGGTCGCCCCGGCCGAACTGGAGGCCGTGCTGCTCACCCACCCGGGCATCGCCGACGCCGCCGTGGTCGGCGTCACCGACGCCGAGGGCACCGAGCGCCCCAAGGCGTACGTGGTGCCCGCGTTCGGCTGCGAGCTGGCCGAGCAGGAGGTGGCGGAGTACGTGGCCCGCCGGGTCGCTCCGTACAAGAAGGTGCGCGAGGTGGAGTTCATCGAGGCGGTGCCGAAGTCCGCCAGCGGCAAGATCCTCCGCCGCGAGCTGCGCGAGCGCGCCAAGCGCGGCTGACACCAGGGACCCACAGGGACCCGTCCGAAGAAGCCCCGGCCCGGCGGCTTCCGCACGAGGGTCCGGCGGCGGCTCCCGCACATAGGATCGGTTCCCGGCGCCCCGGCACCCCGGGGGCCGAACCCGCCGAGCAGGAGCCGCCGATGCCGACCAGCACCCCCGCCGCCCGCACCCCCCAGCAGGACCGCAGCCGCGCCACCCGCCGCCGGCTGCTGGAAGCGGCGGTGGAGTGCCTGGCCGAGGTCGGCTGGAACGGCTCCACGGTGCTCGTGGTCGCCGAACGGGCCGGCGTCACCCGCGGCGCCGCCCAGCACCACTTCCGCACCCGCGAGGACCTGTTCACCGCCGCCGTCGAGCACGTCGCCGCCGAGCGGCTGGCCGCCGTCCTCGCGCACGTCGAACGGCTGCCGCCGGCCGGCCCGGCCCGCACCGAGGCCGTGGTCGAGATGATCGTCCGGCTGTACACCGGCCCGCTGTTCCGGGCCGCCCTGCACCTCTGGGTGGCCGCCGCCACCGAGGACCCGCTGCGCGAGCGGATCGTGAGCCTGGAGAACCACATCGGCCGGGAGGCGCACCGCGCCGCCGTCGAGTGCCTGGGCGCGGACGAGAGCGCCACCGGCGTCCGGGAGACCGTCCAGGCCACCCTCGACCTGGCCCGCGGCCTGGGCCTGGCCAACCTGCTCACCGACGACGGCCCGCGCCGGGCCGGCATCGTCCGCCAGTGGTCCCGCCTGCTCGACGCCGCCCTGGCCGCTCCGGGCCCGGGCCCGGCCCCCACTCCCGACGCCGTCCCCGGAGCCACCCCGAACGCCTCGTGATCAAGCCGTGACCTGCTGGGACACCGCGCTGACCGGCCGCGACGCGCCGTCCGGCGGACCGCACCGGCAGATCGCCACCGCGCCCTTGCCCGGAAAGGCCCGAATCCACCAGACTCGCCTTTTCGGTCCGACCGCCCGCCCGACCACCAGTCGCCAGCGTGCTGCCGGACGTGCAGTCTGGTGGAAGCCGGAACGACCGGCGGCACCGGGGAAGGTACGTACCGGGCAGGTGGCCAACTGAGCACGCACGGGTTCGAACAGACGCCCGACCACGACGCGGCGGGCGCCGCTTCCGCGCGCCTGGCCGGGCACCGCCTGGTCCCGCTGGCCACCGCGCTGGTCCAGGAGGACGGCCGGGTCCTGCACTGGAGCGAGGAGGCCGAGGCCCTCACCGGCTGGACCGCCGAGGAGGCGATCGGCTCCTACCCGGCCCGGCTGCTGCTCCCCGAGGAGGCCCGGGAGGCCGGCCAGAAGCTGTTCCGCCAACTGGTGGCCGGCCGCGGCTGGTCCGGCACCCACCGGGTCCGCCGCCGGGACGGCTCCGACGTCGAGCTGGAGTTCCACACCTACCCGATCACCGGCCCGGACGGCAGCACCCTGCTGCTCGCCACCGCCTCCGACGTGCACGCCCTGCGCGAGGTCGAGTCCGACCTCGCCGTGCTGGACGGCTTCTTCACCCAGTCCCCGATCGGCCTCGCCGTCTACGACACCGACCTGCGCTTCGTCCGGCTGAACGCCGCGCTGGCCCGGATCAACGGCCTCACCGTCGAACAGCACCTCGGCCGCCGGATCTCCACCGTGCTGCCCGGCATCAACACCGCCGAGGTCGAGGCCGTGATGCGGCAGGTGCTCACCACCGGCAGGCCCGTCATCGACGCCCGCTCGCACGGCCGCGTCCCCGGCGACCCGCGCCGCGACCGGGCCTGGTCGGCGTCCTACTTCCGGCTGGAGGACTCCACCGGCCGGGTGCTCGGCGTCTCCTCCTCGATCATCGACGTCACCGAGCGCTTCCAGGCCGAGGCCCGCGCCGCCCGCGCCCAGGAGCGGCTCACCCTGCTGGCCTCCGCCAGCGCCCGCATCGGCACCACCCTCGACCTGCGGCGCACCGCCGAGGAACTGGTCGAGGCGGTGATCCCGCGGTTCGCCGACTTCGCCACCGTCGACCTGCTGGAGCCGGTGCTGCGCGGCGAGGAGCCCGCCCCGATCCAGCCCGAGAAGCCCATCGAGGTCCGCGCCGTCGCGGTCGGCGAGGCCTACGGCTCCGGCCTGACCGGTGCCGCCGATCAGGTCGGCGGCACCACCGAGTACGGTGCCCACCGGGTCTACACCCAGTGCCTGCGCTCCGGCCGCCCGCTGCTGAAGGCGCACGTCGACGAGGAGGTGCTGCGCGGACTCGTCCCCGACCCGGACCGGGTCGCGCCCGGCCTCGCCGCCGGCATCCACTCGTACCTGCTGGTGCCGCTGATCGCCCGCGGCATGGTGCTCGGCGGCGCCGAGTTCGTCCGCACCCGCAACCCCGAGCCGTTCGGCGCCGCCGACGTCTCGCTCGCCGAGGAACTGGTCGCCCGCGCCGCCCTCGCCATCGACAACGCCCGGCTCTACCGGCGCGAGCGCGAGACCGCCCTCACCCTGCAGCGCAGCCTGCTGCCGCAGGAGATCCACCGCACCCTCGGTCTGGAGATCGCCCACCGCTACCTGCCCTCCAGCGTGGTCAGCGAGGTCGGCGGCGACTGGTTCGACGTCGTCCCGCTCTCCTGCGGACGGGTCGCCCTGGTGGTCGGCGACGTGATGGGCCACGGCATCCGGGCCGCCGCCACGATGGGCCAACTGCGCACCGTCGCCCGCACCCTGGCCACCCTCGACCTGCCGCCCGAACAGGTCCTCGGCCGCCTGGACGAGACCGCCTCGGCGATCGGCGACGGCCAGTTCGCCACCTGCGTCTGCGCCGTCTACGACCCCGTCGACCGCAGCTTCGTGATCGCCTCGGCCGGCCACCTCCCGCCCGTCCGGGTCGACCCCGACGGCAGCACCCACGTCGTCCACCTGCCGCCCGGCGTCCCGCTCGGCGTCGGTGGCGGCGCCTTCGAGTCCACCGAGTTCACCCTCCCGGTCGGCTCCACCTTCGCGCTCTACACCGACGGCCTGGTCGAACGGCGCGGCCGCGACCTGGACGAGGGCATCGACCTGCTCGCCCGCACCCTCTCCGTCCCCGGCCACACCCTGGAGGAGAGCTGCGACGCCGCGCTCGCCGCGCTGGTCACCGACGGCACCGAGGACGACATCGCCATGATCATGGCGCGGGTGCTGCCCGTCCCGTCCGACCGGATCGCCACCCTGCTGCTCCCCGGCGAGGGCCCGCTCCCGGCCCGGGCCCGCCGCTTCACCCGCGCCACCCTGGAGAGCTGGGGCCTGTCCGCGCTCACCGACTACGCCGAACTCGTGGTCAGCGAACTCGTCACCAACGCCCTGCTGCACGCCGACGCCCCGCGCCGGCTGCGCCTGTTCCGCGACCGCACCCTCACCCTGGAAGTCTCCGACGCCGGCGGCCAACCGCCCCGCCTGCGCTCCTCCGCCGAGGAGGACGAGGGCGGCCGCGGCATCCACCTGGTCAGCGAACTCGCCCACCGCTGGGGCAGCCGCCCCACCCGGCACGGCAAGGTGGTCTGGGCCGAGATCGAACTCCCGTACCGCCAGGGCTGACCGGCCCCGCCCGCGCCGCCCGGCCCCGCCCGCGCCGCGCAGCGCTGCTCGGGCCCACCGGCCCCGGCGGCACGTCCGGCACCCGGGTGGCGGCGACCGGTCGCCGGGGCGGCGGGGCTGACGGAGAGTCGGAGAAATCCGCCCCGCCGAAAGGTCCCGCCGTGCCCGTCCGCCTCCTCGCCGCCGCCGGCCTGCTCGCCCTCGCCGCCGGAGCCGCCGCGCTCGCCCCGCCCCCGTCCCAACCCGCGTCCGCGTCCCCGTCCGCCACCGGCGACCCGGCGAGCCCGTCACCCTCCGCGCCGCCCTCGCCCTCCTCCTCGCCCTCGGACGCGCCGACCGCCCCGTCCACCGCCCCGTCCACCGTCGCGCCCACCGCCCCGCCCGCCACCACCGTGATCGCGCTGCGCGGCGCCGTGATCGACCCGAAGTACCCCGGCCGGGTCCGGGTCACCCTCGCCTACACCTGCGCCCCGGCCGAGGGGCCCCGCTCGCTGAACACCTCGGCCGAGCAGACCGACCCCACCGACCCGGCCACCGTCGCCTTCGGCGCCACCCGCACCTCGCCCACCCAGGTGACCTGCGACGGCACCGAGCAGACCCAGACCGTGGTCGTCCCGTCCAAGACCAGCAACTGGCTGCCGGGAGTGGACGCCGTCCTGATCACCACCCTCACCGACCTCGGCGCGACCCCGCCCGCCGCCGCCGACGCCCGCAAGATCCTCCTCGACCAGGCCCCCGCTACCTGACGCCACGTCAGCCGGTCAGCCGCGCCAGCCACGTCGGCCGCGCCGGTCCGCTCGGCCGCGCCGGTCGTCGGCCCCGGCGCGCCGCCCGCCCGGTACCGTCCGCGCCGCCCAGACTGGAGCGCGGACGGAAGGAACCGGATGACCACCCAGCCCACCCAGGCCGCCCCCACCACGCAGGCGCGCCGCTGGCGGGCCCTCGCGGTCTGCCTGGTCGCCGGGTTCATGACCCTGCTCGACGTGTCGATCGTCAACGTCGCCCTGCCGTCGGTCCGCGCCGGGCTGCACCTGTCCGAGGCCGGACTCCAGTGGGTGCTCTCCGGTTACTCGCTGGCCTTCGGGCTGGTCCTGGTCCCGGCCGGACGGCTCGGCGACGCGATCGGCCGCCGCCCGGTCTTCCTGGCCGGCCTCGCCCTGTTCACCGCCACCAGCGCCCTCGCCGGCGCCGCCCGCACCGAACTCTGGCTGGTCCTGGCCCGGCTGCTCCAGGGCATGGCCGGCGGGCTGCTGGTCCCGCAGGTCTCCGGTTTCATCCAGCAGCTGTTCCGCGGCGGCGAGCGGGCCCGCGCCTTCGGCCTGCTCGGCACCACCATCGGCTTCTCCACCGCCGTCGGCCCGCTGCTCGGCGGCCTGCTGATCGCCGCCTTCGGCACCGCCGAGGGCTGGCGCTGGGTGTTCTACGTCAACCTCCCGATCGGCGTCGCCGCCCTCCCGTTCGCGCACCGCCTGCTCCCCGCCCCGACCCCGGACACCTGCGCCCGCCGCGACTTCGACCCGGTCGGCGTGCTGCTGCTCGGCACGGGGACGGTGCTGCTGCTCCTGCCCCTGGTCCAGGCGCAGTGGCACGACGCCCGCAAGTGGCTGCTGCTGGCCGGTGCGGCGGCGGTGCTGGCGGCCTTCACCGGCTGGGAGCGCCGGTACGCCCGGCGGCACGAACCGCTGGTCCACCCGGCGCTGTTCCGCACCCGGTCCTTCACCTCCGGCTCGCTGGTGTCGCTGCTGTACTTCGCCGGGTTCACGGCCGTGTTCTTCGTCTTCACGCTCTACCTGCAGTCCGGCCGCCACTACAGCGCCCTGCAGGCCGGTCTCGCCATCACCCCCTTCGCTCTCGCCTCGGCCGTCGCCTCCACCGTCGGCGGCCGCCTGGTCACCCGCCACGGCCGCCGCCTGATCGCCGCCGGCCTGCTCACCGTCACCGTCGGCCTCGCCCTCGCCGCCCTCGCCGTCCACCTCTTCGACGGCCCCGAGGTCGGCTGGGCCACCGCCCTGCCCCTGCTGCTGGCCGGCACCGGCAGCGGCCTGGTGGTCTCCCCGAACCAGGCCCTCACCCTCGCCGACGTCCCCGTCAGCCGGGCCGGCAGCGCCGGCGGCGTCCTCCAGACCGCCCAACGCATCGGCTCCGCGGCCGGCATCGCCACCGTCGGCGCCACCTTCTTCACCCACCTCCGCACCCCCGCCGACTACCCGGCCGCCTTCCAACTCAGCCTCGCCGTCGTCCTGGCCTTCGTCCTCCTCGCCCTGGCCGCCGCACTGCGAAACTGACCCCCCGTCACCCCCCGGCAACCCCCCGGGAGCAGAGGCCCGCAGACCGGCCCCGCTCGCCCGCGTGCCGTGTCGAGGCGTGACTTCACCGGCCCGCGTGCCGTGTCGAGGCGTCACTCCGCTTGCCCGCAGCCGGCCGAAGTCATGGCGCCGGGCCGAGGCGCGACCCTATGTTGTGCATCGGCAATTTCGCCGTATCCCTGTCAACCAAGGCACGTGGGGGTTTTCTGTGACCGAGAACGAGGTCGTCCTGGTCGTCGGCAGCGGTGTGCGCCGCTACCGCGAGTACCTGCTGGCGGGCGCGGCGCGCCGTCATCCGGTCTGGCTGCTGGACGCGGCCGAGCCCGGGTGGCAGCTGCCGTACGTCGAGGGGGCCGAGGTGGTCGAGCTGCTCGACCGGGCGCGGCTGATACCGGACGAGGCGGGCCTCTTCGCGGCGGCCGACCGGGTGGCCGGGCGGCGGAAGGTCGCCGGGGTGTTCAGCTACGACGAGACGCTGGTGATGGCCACCGCGCGGATCGCCGAGCGGCTGGGCCTGCCGGGGATGTCCGTCGAGGGCGCGGACAACTGCCGGAACAAGCACCGCACCCGGCAGGCGCTGACCGCCGCCGGACTGCCGCAGCCCCGGTTCGCGCTGGTCGGGACGGTCGAGCAGGCGCGCGAGGCGGCGGCGGACATCGGCTTCCCGCTGGTGCTCAAGCCGCGCGGCATGGGCGCCAGCATCGGGGTGGTCCGGGTCGACTCGGTGGCGGAGCTGGACGCGGCGTTCACGGTCGCCGAGCGGGCCGGGCACGGTGGCGCCCCGGCCTACGAAGGCGGCGTCCTGCTGGAGGAGTTCGTCCATGGTCCGGAGATCAGCGTCGACGGCGCCTCGCACGGCGGGGAGTACCGCCCGTTCTTCCTGGCCCACAAGACGACCGGCCCGGAGCCGTACTTCGAGGAGATCGGCCACCTGGTCGACTCGGTCGACCCGCTGCTCGCCGACCCGGAGCTGCTGCGGGTGCTGACCGAGGCGCACCGCGTCCTCGGGGTGTCCGACGGGGTGACCCACACCGAGCTGAAGCTGACCCCCAGGGGGCCGGTGATCGTCGAGGTGAACGGCCGGCTCGGCGGCGACCTGATCCCGTACCTGGGCAAGCTGGCCTCCGGCCTGGACCCGGCCGCGATCGCCACCGAGCTGTCCCTGGGCCGCCGACCGGAGCTGACGCCCGGCACGGCGCAGACGGTCGGCATCCGCTTCCTCTGCCCCGAGCAGGACAGCGTGATCGAGTCGGTGGAGGTCCCGGCCGCGGGCGAACTGCCCGGACTGCTGGAGGCCGCGGCCATCGTCGAACCCGGCACCGTGCTGCGGCTGCCCCCGCGCGGCTACCTCGGCCGGTACGCGTACGTGATCTGCGCGGCCGACGACCCGCGGACCTGCGCGGAACGCCTCGACCGGGCCGCCGCGGCGGTGCTGCTCAAGGCCACGGCCGTGACGGACTGACGCCGGGCCGCGCTGACCCCGCCCGGCCTTGCCCGCCCCCGCCCGGCCTTGCCCGCCCCCGCCCGACCTCGCCCGGCCAGGCCCGGGGCGGCCCCGCCCGGCCCGGCGCCAGTCCGCCCCCGCCCGGTCACGGCCGGATGCCGATGGCGACGACGGCCGGCTCCAGGGCGACCACGCCCCAGAGCCGACCCGCCGGGATCGGCAGGCAGTGCCGGGCCGGCACGGTGGTGCCGCCGCCGGTGCCCAGATGGTGCAGGACGATCCGGCCGCTGAGGACGGCGAGCCGCAGCCGGTGCTCGACGACGACGGTGCGGAAGGGGTCGGCGGTGCCGAGCGGGACCGGCGGGCCGAAGCCCTCGCGCAGGTCCGGGAGCACGGCGCACGGCCGGGGGCGCCAGGCGAGCTGGGCGGCCAGCTCACAGTCGGCCAGTTCGGCGAGCTGCCGGATCTGCTCCGCGCCCTGGGCCAACTCCCGGGCCACCGAAGCCCCGTGGTCGCGGGCCACGGCGACGAGAGCATCGATCCGCGCCCCGCGCACCCCCTCCGGCGGGCCGTACGGTGCCCGGGCGGCGCCCCGGCGTGGCGGTGGCGGGCACAGTGCCGCCAGCCTGGCCGACCGGACCGAGGCGACCCGCAGGCCCAGCCAGGCGGCGGCACCGGTGAGCAGGAACTGCGCACCGGGGCTGCGCCGGGCGCCCTCCAGGTAGTTGCGCAACGCCAGCGCCGTCGGCAGGTAGAAGTTCCAGTACTGCCCCGGATCGAACAACTCTCCTGCCGTCAGCCGAAGTTCACGCATCATCAGGCCGCCCGCGGTGCCGCGCCCGGCCGGGCCGGGGCCACCGGACAGCGCCAGCTGCGCGGCCATCGCCCGGCCCGCGGCGGCCGGGTCGACGGCGGCGACGGCGGCGGCCGGCGCCAGCTCCGCCCGGTCCAGGCCGCGGCCGAGGGAGTGGCGGAGCCACAGCTCGGCGTCCGCACCGGTGCCGCCGTCCGGCAGGAGTGGGAGCGAGCGCGCGGCCCTCGGCGCGGACGTGCCGAAGGACTGCTCCCACAGGCGGGGGAGGGCCGCCGCGGCGCTGCGGCGGTGGCGGGCGGAGCGGGCGGAGCGATGGTCCGGGTCGCCGGGACCGCAGCGACAGCGGACCAAGGTCGGGTTGAGCGCCTCGTGGGCGGCGAACAGCAGCCGCTGCGCCGTGAGGGGGTCGGCCGCCCCGCCGGGGTCGGCCAGGGGGGTCGGACCGGCGGGGCGGGGGAAGGCCGGGCGGGCGTGCGGACCGGGATGGATTCCGGGGGCGGCCGGGTGCAGGAGTCGGCTCAGCTCGAAGGCCTCGACCGAAGCCGAGAGAGGGTGCTCGGCCCATTCGGTGGACATCTCGTCTCCGTGGCATCGGGGGCTCACAGCCTAGGAACCCGGCGGCATGTGCACGGCGAGGCGTGGGTATTCGGGCGGCCCCAAAGCGGGTAGATGTCCGATTTCTTGCGGTCTGTCAAATGCTCGTGTTTGCGCCAGGCGGTGACACGACCACTCCAGGGCCCTTCCGGCGCCCCTCGAGTGCGGCCAGGGTGAGGGCACGGCACGCGGGTCGGCCACCGCGACTGACAGGTGGTCAGGAACCCACGCGTGCCTGCGACGTGAGGGGGGAACGTTGGCGCACATCCTTGCGCTCATCGCGGGTGCGGTCGGCGTGTCGTCCGGTACCGGCGACACCGGCTGGGGCTGAGCCTTCCGGCCACTGGGCCCCGCCCGCCGCGGGACCGGCGCGGCGGGCGGCACCCCATTTCGACAGACGGCCGGCGGAGATCCCGCCGCGCCGATCACGCCTCTGCACAAGGAAAGAAGCATGGAACATCAGGACGTCGAAGTACTGGCCGTCGGAGCGGGGCCGTCCAACCTGGCCCTGGGCGTGGCCCTGGAGGAGCTGGCCCCGGAGGAGCTGGCCGGCGACACGCTGCTCGTCGAGCAGGGCGACTGCGTGGCCTGGCAGCGCGGGATGCTGCTGCCCTGGTCGCAGAGCCAGGTCTCGTTCATCAAGGACTTCGTGACCCTGCGCAACCCGCGCAGCCGGTTCTCCTTCCTCAACTACCTCCACGAGAACGACCGGTTGGACGACTTCGTCAACCTGGGCACGTTCACCCCCTACCGCAGCGAGATCTCCGGCTACCACCGCTGGGTGGCCGAGTCCTTCGAGAAGGTGCGGGTCCGCTACAACAGCCGCTGCACCTCCGTCGAGCCGCGCCGCGACGGCGCCGGGGCGCTGGTCGGCTGGCTGGTCCGGCTCGCCGACGGGTCCACCGTCGGCGCCCGCCACCTGGTGTTCGGCTCGGGCCGGGACGCGCTGGTGCCGGAGGTGTTCGCCGGCCTGCCGGCGGCCAAGGTCGTCCACAGCACCCAGTACCTGCCGCGGATCGCCGAGCTGTCCAAGGACCTCCCGTACCGGGTCGTCGTGGTCGGCGGCGCGCAGAGCGCGGGCGAACTCTTCCACTCCGTCCAGGACGAGCTGCCGCACTGCCGGCCGACCTGGGTGATGCGCTCGATCGGCCTGAACAGCTACGAGAACAGCAAGTTCACCAACGAGCTGTTCTACCCGTCCTTCACCGACGAGTTCTTCGCGGCCGACGCCCCGGCCCGTACGCAGCTGCTGCGCGAGATGCACCGCACCAACTACGCCGGACTGGCCCCGGACTTCCTGGAGACGCTCTACCGCCAGTTCTACAACCAGCGGCTGACCGGCGGCGACCGGCTGGCCATGCGCACCATGACGGACATCACCGCCGCCCGGATGGACGACGACGAGGTGGTGCTCGAACTGAGCAACCGCCGCACCGGGGAGCGCGAGGAGCTCCGGGCCGACCTGGTGCTGCTCGGCACCGGCTTCGTGCCCGAGATGCCGCGGCTGCTCCGCGACCTGGCCGCCGACCTCGGG
This sequence comes from Kitasatospora sp. NPDC088134, assembly GCF_044741705.1. Classification (NCBI taxonomy): domain Bacteria; kingdom Bacillati; phylum Actinomycetota; class Actinomycetes; order Kitasatosporales; family Streptomycetaceae; genus Kitasatospora; species Kitasatospora sp. NPDC088134. The sequence continues at coordinate 134,810 of NZ_JBIUTD010000011.1, forward strand.
GTGCAGCACTTCGACGTGACCCGCGCCTACCGCTGGGACCTCGGCCAGGACACCGCCGCGACCGTCCACCTGCAGGGCGTCAACGAGGCCACCCACGGCATCTCCGACTCGCTGCTCAGCGTGCTCGCCCGGCGCTCCTCGGAGATCACCGCCGACCTCCTCGCCCGGCGCGGCACCGCCCCCGGCGTGCTGATCCCGTCCCAGGGCACGGCCGCGCCCGCGGCCGCCTGAGCCGCTGCCCCGAGAACCCACCGGAAGAGACAGGAAGACCCCATGGAGATCCACCCGCTGGACCGCGACCGGCTGAAGCACGAGAACGGGCTCGACGCCCAGCGACTGCTGCCGTGGGCGGCGCTCAACGCCCCCTTCGAAGGGTCCTGGTGCGTGATCCGCCCCGGCACCGCCTCCACCGCGCACGCCCACCACGAGTACGAGATCTTCATCGCCGTCGGCGGCGAGGCGTTCCTGGAGTCCGAGGGCGGCCGGGAGCCGTTCCGGGTCGGCGACGTCGTGCACTTCCGGCCCGGCCAGGAGCACCGGGTCGTGAACGAGAGCGACCAGGACTTCGAGATGTACAGCATCTGGTGGGACGAGGACATGTCGGCGCGCTTCGGCGCCCGGCACCGGGACGAGGCCTGAGATGCCCGAACCCCGAGGCGCCCGCCGCACCGTCGTCATCGCCCCGCCGCCCACCCCCAACGGCGACCTGCACGTCGGCCACCTGGCCGGCCCCTACCTCGCCTGCGACGTCTACGCCCGCTACCTGCGGGCGGTCGGCCGGGACGTGCTGTACGCGACCGGCACCGACGACAGCCAGACCTACGTGGTCGCCACCGCCCGCCGCCGGGGCACCACCCCGCAGGCCCTCGCCGAACGCTCCTGGACGGAGATCCGCGACACCCTGGCCGCTACCGGCATGGCCGTCGACGGCTTCGCCCCGTTCGACGACGGCTACCGCCGCACCGTGCTGGACTTCGTCGAGGCCCTGCACGAGGCGGGCAGGTTCGAGCTGCGCACCGTGCGCTTCCCCTACGCGGAGCGGACCGGCGAGTACCTGATGGAGGGGCTGGTCGCCGGCGAGTGCCCGGTCTGCCTCGCCGAGAGCCGCGGCGGACTCTGCGAGGGCTGCGGCCACCCCAACAACTTCGACGAGCTGATCGACCCGCGCTCCACCGTCGACCCGGACGAGGTGCTGACCACCCGGGAGGCGACCGTCCTGGTCCTCCCGATGGAGCGCTACCGCGACGAGCTGACCGCCTACTACCGGAGCAGCGCCGTCCACCTGCGGCCGCACACCCGGCAGCTGGTGCGCGAGGCACTGGCCCGGCCGCTGCCCGACTTCCCGATCACCTACCCGACGCCCTGGGGCATCCCGGCGCCGTTCGCCGAGACGCCGGGGCAGACGGTCAACGCCTGGGTCGAGGGCATGCCGGCCTCGATGTACTGCACCGCCCACGCCGCCCGGGAGAGCGGCGAGGAGCCCGGCGGCAACGACGAGCTGTGGAAGACCGCCCACGACGTGGAACTGGTCTACTTCCTGGGCTTCGACAACGTCTACTTCTGGGGGATGACCCACCTCGCGCTGCTGATGGCGCACGGGGACAGGTACATCCGCCCCGCCGCGATCGTCAGCAACGAGTTCTACGAGCTGGAGCACGAGAAGTTCTCCACCAGCAAGGGCCACGTGGTCTGGGGCCGCGACCTGGCCGCCGAGGTCCCCAGGGACCTGATGCGGTTCTACCTGGCGCTGACCGCGCCGGAGCACCAGCGCACCAACTTCGGCCGGGCCGCCCTCGACAAGATCACCGCCGAACGGCTCACCGGCCCCTGGAACGACCTGGCCGGCCGGATCACCAAGGCCCTCGCCGACCTGGGCGCCACCGGCGCCGAGGGCGCCCGGCTGCCGGTGTCGGCCGAGGCCCGCCGACGGGCGGCCGCCATGGTGGAGCGGTTCTCGCACAGCTACGAACTGGCCGGCTTCAGCCTCGCCCGGGCCGCCGACCTGATCGTCGAACACCTCGGCCGGCTGCGCGGACGCTCCCTCGCCCTGGAGACCACGCCCGCCGAACAGCTGCCCGCCCGGCTCGGCGACCTCCTGCTGGAGAGCCGGACCCTGGTCGCCGCGGCCGCGCCGATCCTGGCCGACCTCGCCGCCGCGACCCTGCGCGACGGCGTCGACGGACGGCTCCACGCCGAGGCGGTGGACGTGGCGGAGATCGCCCCGTTCCCGCTGCCGCCGCTCGGCAACGCCCCCGGCCTGGGCTGACGGCGTGCCGCACACCGCTCCCCGGACCCCCCGCCCCGCCGCCCGGCCCCGGGTCACCGTCGTCGGCGGCGGGGTGGTCGGCCTGCTCACCGCCCACGAGTGCGCCCGCGCGGGCGCACAGGTCACCCTGCTCGACGCCGCCGACCTGCCCAACCCGCACGGTGCCTCGTACGACCGCCACCGGATCCTGCGCGCCCTGTACCCGGGGGACCCGGCCGCCACCGGCGCGGCCACGGCCGCCACCGCCCGCTGGGCGGAGCTGTCCGCGCTGATCGCCGACCGGGTACCGGGGCCCGCGCCGCTGCTGCGCACCGGCGCCCTCACGGTGCTGGAGCCCGAACGGGCCCGGGCCGCGGCCGACACCCTCGCCGCGGCCGGCGCCCCGGTCCGGCTCCTGGACGACCCCCGCCGCAGCCACCCGCCGCTCAGGCCGGAGCGCGGCCGGGCGGGCGTGCTGGAACCGGACGGCGGAATCCTGCTGGCCGACCGGGTCCTGCACGGGCTGACCGCGCTGCTGCGCGAGCAGCCCGGGGTGACGCTGCGGGCCCGCGCCCGGGTGGCCGGCCTGGACCCGGACCGCGGCACCGTCCGGCTCGCCGACGGCGAACCGGTGCCCGGCGACCGGATCGTGGTCTGCGCCGGGCCCTGGTCGCGCGCCCTGCTGCCGCCGGAGGCCACCCGGGGCCTGCGGCTGTACCGGCAGACCCAGCTGTACTGCGCGGACCACGCGGTGCTCGACCCGGCCTTGGCCGCCCTGCCCGCGGTCCCCGCGCTCGGCGGCCCGCACGGCGCCTGGCTGGTGCCCCCGGCCGGCGGCACCCCGCTCAAGCTGAGCGCGGCCTCCGCCTGCCGGCCGGTCGACCGGATCGACGGCCGGGCCGCACCGGCCCCGCTGCGCGAACACCTCACCGAACTGTTCCGCGACCTGCTCGACGGCTTCCGGGCGGACTGGGTGACCGGCGCCCAGGACGCCTACTACCTGGCCGAGGAGTCCACCCACGGCCCCCGGCTGGTGGAACTCCGCCCCGGCCGGGCCTGGGCGTTCGCGGCCTGCGGCGGCGGCTCCTTCAAACTCGCCCCGCTGATCGCCCGGTCGCTGGCCGAACGGGCCCTGGACCTGCCGGTCGCGCCCACCGGCCTCGCCCACCTCGACGCCGGCGCGACCCCCTCCACCACCACCGTCCCGCACACGTCAGGAATTCGATGACTGCCCCCCCGAGCGCGTCCCGCAAGGGTGCGAACCGCGCCGAGAAGCTGCTGCTCCCCGCCACCTTCATCACCTGCCTGGGGAACAGCATCCAGCTCACCGCCGCCTCGCTGCTGGTGGTGCAGGCCGAGCGGACCGCCCTCTCGGTGGGATGGCTGTTCATCGCGGTCGCCATCCCGCAGGTGCTGCTCTCGGTCTGGTTCGGACGGCTGGCCGACCGCTTCGACCGCCGGCTGCTCTGCCTGCTCTGCGACCTGCTCAGCATGCTCGCGGCGCTGGCCCTGCCGGTCTGGCTGCTGCTCGACGGGCCCACCGGCACCGCCGTCTACGTCACCAACTTCGCGCTGTCACTGGTGGCCGCACTGTTCATGCCGGCCAGCAACGCCCTGATCAAGGAACGGGTGCGGCCCGAGCGGATCGGCAGGTTCAACGCGGCCTACGAGGTGGCGACCCAGGCCGGGACCCTGATCTCGGCCTCGGTCGGCGGCTTCCTGGTCCAGCTCTTCGGCACCCAGCCGCTGTTCTTCTTCAACGGGCTGACCTTCCTGGCCTCCGCGCTCTGCTGGCTGCTGCTCGGCCGCCGGCCGCACACCACCCCGGACCAGGCTCCGGCCGCGGGCGGCGGGCCCGCCGCCGAAGCCGCCGCGACCGTCCCCCGGCGCGCCCCGCTGGCCCGGCTCGGCCTGCTCTACGCCCTCGGGAACGTGGTCATCACCGCCAGCAACACCCTGATCGTGGTCCTGGTGGTGCAGGGCTTCCACCAGAAGGCCGGCGTGCTCGGCGTGGTCGACGCCCTCGCCGGGGTCGGCTTCACCGTCGCGGCGGTGCTGTACGCCCGGTTCAGCGTCCGGATCGGCAACCTCGGGCTGGCGCTGCTCGGCTACCTCGGCTGCGCCGGGCTGATCACGCTGGAGCCGCTGTTCGGGGTCGGCGGGCTGATGCTGCTGCTGCCGTGCGGCGCGCTCACCTTCGGCCTGGCCCGGATCTCGGCCCGGACCCTGCTGCTCACCGAGGTCGAGGACCGCCGGGCGGGGTCCGTCTTCGGCGCCACCAACGCCTTCGGCCTGGCCATCAGCGCCGGCGCCACGCTCGGCCTGTCGGTGCTCTCCGACCACAGTCGGATCAGGAACGGCTACTTCGGCCTGGCCGTGCTGATCGGCGGCGCGGCCGCACTGACGGTCCTCTCGCTCCGCGGTTGGAACCACCGCCGGAAGCCGGCCGCCGAGGACAGCGCCGACCCGGCCCTCGAACCCGCGCTCTGACGTCGGCCGCCCCGACGCCGACCACCCTGTACGTCCCCGCAGAAAGGCACACCATGAGGCTGCTCGCCCTCGAAGCCAGCCAGTACGGCACCTACTACGTCTCCCGCTACCAGCAGGTCGAGGCGGCCGGCGCCGAACTCTTCGTCCTCAACGGCGAGGGGGTCGAAGGCACCTGGCCCGCCGACCGGAACCGGATCGTCGGCAGCAAGAAGATCGGCGACCTGATCGCGGCTGCCGCCGACTGGCACCGGGAGCACGCCTTCGAAGGCGTCCTCACCTTCGCGGAGGCCTCGGTGACCGCGGTCGCCGCCGTGGCCGAGGCGCTCGGCCTGCCCACCATCGGGCCGGAGGCCGCCCGCACCAGCCGCAACAAGCTGCTGATGCGTCAGGCCCACCAGCGCGGCGCCGCCGCCCACCCGGCCTTCCGGCTGGTGCCCGACCTCGCCCGGGCGCTGGCGGCCGGCGAGGAGCTGGGGTACCCGCTGGTCCTCAAGCCCACCCTCGGCGCCGGCAGCTACTTCGTCTTCAAGGTCGACAGCCCCGAGGAGATGCGCGAGCGCTACCCGCAGGCCGCCGAGGGCATCAAGGACATGGCCTGGGTGACCATGGAGGCCGACGGCGTCGACCTCGGGCCGAACAGTCTGCTGGTGGAGTCCTACCTGGACGGCCGGGAGTTCCTGATCGAGGCCCTGGCCTGGGACGACGAGGTCTACCTGGGCTCGGTGGTGGACCGGGTCACGGTCGAGGGCGACACCTTCGACGACGACGTGCACCACGCCCCGACCTCGCTCACCGCGCAGGAGCTGGCCGAGGTGCACCGGGTGGTCCGGGTCGGCGCCTGGGCCCAGGGGGTGCGGCGCAGCGTCCTGCACGCCGAGGTGCGCTTCCACCGGGGCCGGCCCTTCCTGCTGGAGATCGCGGTCCGTCCCGGCGGCGGCGGCCTCGACCACATGGCCAGGATCAGCGCCGGCTACGACCCGATCCGGGCGGTGGCCGACGTCGCCCGCGGGGTGCGCCCCCGGGTGGACCACTTCCGCCCCACCGGGGTGCACACCGCGGCGATGTGCCTGGTCTCCCGGGCGGGCCGGCTCGCCGCGATCGACGTCCCCGAGGACGTCTCCGGCGCCGAAGAGCTCTTCTTCTTCAAGATCACCGCGTCCCCCGGCGACCTGATCAAGCGCCCGCCGGAGGGCAACAACATCCTCGGCTTCCTCGGGGCGACCGGTTCGTCCTTCGAAGCCGCCATGGACACCGCCACCGCACTCGCCGCGCGGATCCGCGTCGAGTTCGAGCAGTGATCCCCGACCGGGGCGTCCCCCTGCGGACCCCTGGACCCGTCCACCCCGTACCGGCCACCCGTACCGGAAGGAAACCTCCTGTGTCCTCGGACCCCACTCGGACCGCCCGATCCCGGCACTACCTGATGTGCCGCCCGACCCACTTTGCCGTGGACTACTCCATCAACCCGTGGATGGACCCGACGAAGCCCGTCGACGCCGGCCTGGCGATCGCCCAGTGGGAGCAGCTGCGCGCCCTCTTCCTGGAGCTCGGTCACACCGTCGAACTGATCGAGCCGATCCCCGGCCTGCCGGACATGGTGTTCGCGGCCAACGGTGCGACGGTGGTGGACGGCAAGGCCCTGGTGGCCAGGTTCCGCCACCCGGAGCGCGCCGACGAGGCCCCGGCCTACGTCGACTGGTTCCGCGCCGAAGGCTACCCGGTGGTGCACCGGGCCGAGTTCACCAACGAGGGCGAGGGCGACTACCTGGTCGTCGGCGAGCGCATCCTGGCCGGCACCGGCTTCCGCACCGACCGCCGGGCGCACGCCGAGGCGGAGCGGGTGCTGGGCCGCCCGGTGGTCACCCTGGAACTGGTCGACCCCCGCTACTACCACCTGGACACCGCGCTGTCGGTGCTCAGCGAGACCGAGATCGCCTACTACCCCGGAGCGTTCTCCGCCGAGAGCCTGACGACGCTTCAGGAGCTGTACCCGGACGCGGTGCCGGCCACCGCGGAGGACGCCGCGGTGTTCGGCCTGAACGCCATCTCGGACGGCCGCCGGGTGGTGCTGCCCGAGGCGGCGGTCCAACTGGCCGAGGCGCTGCGGCAGCGCGGCTTCGAGCCGATCGGCGTCGACATCACCGAACTGCTCAAGGCCGGCGGCAGCGTCAAGTGCTGCACCCTGGAACTGCGGGGGGCGGGAGAGTGATCGACTACGACGGGAGGCGCTTCCGCTCCACCCACGCCGGCCCGGACGGGGACGCCCCGGTGGCGCTCTACCGGCAGGACGGCGACCTGCTGCGCGCCGAGTTCGCCGGGCGGGACGTCCGGCACGGCTCGCTGGCCGGAAGGGTGCTGGACGACCGGGGGACGCTCGACTTCGCGTACTGCATGGTGCTCGACAACGGCGACGTCATCTCCGGGCACAGCGTCAACACCCCCGAGTTCCTGCCGGACGGGCGGATCCGGCTGCACGAGCAGTGGGAGCGGTTCGGCCGGCACGCGGACTCCGGGATCTCCTACCTGGAGGAGCTCCCGCCGGACTGACGGCGGGTCAGGACCGGTCGGGCGGCGGCGGGTCGTCGGGCGCTTCGGCGGGGCCCGCCCAGCCGGCGGGCTCCCGGCCGGACGGGGCGGGCAGGCCGTGCGCGCGGAGCAGGTAGCCGGCCTGGAGGCGGCCCCTGGCCCCGAGGCGGTCCATGATCTCCGACACATGCCGCTGGCAGGTGCGCAGCGACATGCCGAGTCTTCGGGCGATGGCCCGTTCGTCCAGGCCCTCCACCAGCAGGAGCGCGATGGTCCGCTTGGCCTCCTCGGAGAGGGCCTGGATCTCGCCCCGGTTGGCCTGCCGGGCGAACGGGACGGCCTGCGACCAGGTCCGCTCGAACGCGGCGACGGTGAAGTCCACCACGCTCGGGTCCCGGATCAGCACCGCGCTCATCGGCTCGTCGCGCATCGACAGCACCGCCCGTTCGCGGTCGAACACGATCAGCCGGGGGAACCCGTCGCTCAGCGTCCTGACCTCGGCCCCCAGCCGGCCGACCCGCTCGACGTAGGCGATGGTGGGCTGGCTGAACCGGGCGGTGTGCTGGTACAGCGTCCGCATCCGGACGCCCCGGCGCAGCATCCCCTCGTCCCGGACTATCGCCTCCTCCAGCACGGCGGTGGTGCGCGCGCCGCCCGGCTGGGAGGTCAGCACCTCGGTGCTGCAGAGGGCGGCCAGCCGGGTCAGGACCGCCCGGACGGTGTCCAGGTTGGGCAGCGCCTCGACGGAGGCGCTGCGCTCCAGGCGGCCCCGGCTCTCGGCGAACAGCGGCAGCAGCGCGTCCATCTCCGACCGGACCTGCTCGATCTCCTCCTGTCGGACCCGGAGCGCCCGCTCGGCCGGCAGCAGCACTTGGGCGGCGGCGACCTCGGGGTTCATCGCTACCAGCACCTCGCTGTCCGCCGCGGTGCGGCGGGCCAGCCGGAGCTCCACCAGTCCCCGGACGGCCTCGTCGACCGCCTCCCGGGACAGCCCCAGCGCGGCCTCCGCCTCGTCCGCGGTGAATGTCGCCCGGTCGAGGGCGAATTCGTACACCTGGACCGTCGGCTCGCTCAGGTGCGGCAGTCTTGACACCAGGTGGGTCTCGCGGTGGCTCACATTCCCGTCCTCACGATAAGAAGTCCTGTCCCCGACGACGGGTCGGCCGGCACCGCAGAGCCGCGGTGCGCCGCCGCCGCGATCGGAGTCGGACATGCCCATGTCGATCAACAGGAGATGGTACCGAGATGGCGGTCACAGTCGAAGAGGTACGGGCCCTCGCCCGGACCCTTCCCCGCTCGACCGAGGCGCTGGTCCGCGACCGGGTGAAGTTCCGGGTGGGCCGGATCGTCTACCTCGCGTTCTCCAGGGACGAGACGGTGCTGGGCTTCGCCCACCCCAAGGAGGAGCGGGCGGCCCTGGTCGCCGCCGAGCCGGCGAAGTTCCTGCCGCCTGAGCCGGCCGACGAGCGGTTCCACTGGGCGCAGGTCAGGACGGGCGCGATCGACGCGGCGGAGATGCGCGAACTGGTGCTCGACGCATGGCGGATGGTCGTCCCCAAGCGCGTCGCGGCGGAGTACGCGCGGCAGTGCGAGGCACAGGCCGGGGCGGCCGCGATCGCCGCGCCCGCGCTGGCCGACCTCGCCGCCGCCGCCGAGGTCTTCAACGGCTTCCCGGGCGTCGACCGCAGTTGGCTGGCCCTGCGGGAGCTCACCGGCCCCGCCCCGGACCCGGGCTCGGCGGCGCACCGCCGGGCACTGCTGCGCTGGCTCAACTCCTGGGGCTGCCGGATCCGCTACCCCAGGGAGGGCGAACCGGACCTGTTCGACACCGGACTCGCCGACTGGTGGACGGCCTGGGCCGACCGCCTCCCGGCCCCCGGCCCGGGCCTCGCCGAACTCGACGACACCGCGATCCGGCGACTTGCCCACGCCTACGCGGACCTGGCCGCGGTGCCGGTCGCGGCCGGCCGGTCCGCGCGTACGCTCGGACCCACCGCCGCCGCCAAAACGCTGTACGCGCTGCGGCCCGCCGCGGTGATGCCCTGGGACGCCGCGATCGCCGAGCACCTGCACGGCGCCAGGGACGCCGACGCCTTCGCCCGCCACCTGACCCTCGGCCGGACCTGGGCCCGCGCGGTGCTCGCCGAGGCCCGGACGGCCGGAGCACCGGCGGACGGCGGGACGTCCGTGCCGGAGCTGGTCGGCCGCGCCCCGGTCTCGCTCGCAAAGGTCCTGGACGAGTACCTCTACGTGCGGCTGTCGATGAAGCCGGCGGCCACCGCCGACTGACCCGGCCCGGCCCGTCCCGCCGGGGGCCGGGCCGGATCAGGCGCGGCGCAGTGCGGCGGCCGCCGCTTCCGGGGCGTCGAGCACGATCGAGTGGGAGCTGTCGATCCGGGACACGATGGCCTCCCGGGGACCGGACCGCCAGGCGGCGCTCCGGTAGAACGCCTCCTCCTGGCTGCGGTGCTCGTCGAGCGTGGCGAACGCGCGGATCAGGTAGGCCTCCTCGTGCCCGTCCTCGGCCACCAGCGAGGGGCCGCAGTCGACCACCCGGATCCCGGCCCGTTCCAGCAGCGGCACCGACTCCTCCCGCATCACGCGCACGAACTCCTCGCGGGTGCCCGGCTTCAGCCGGTAGGTGCGGATCTCCAGAATCACGGCCGGTCTCCTGCTGCTGTTCGGGGCCGATCGGCCCGGTGGTCCGCGTGCTCCGCTCGGCCGTCCCCCGGCGGCCTCGCTCCCCGAACGTAGCAAGCCGGCTACGTTCGGTGCCAATCGCCGCCCGGCGCCGCGTCAGCGGTTCGCCGTCACCCCCCGGACCGCGATCCTGAGCGCCCCCGCCGGGTCGCCGACGGAGCTGGTGGCGCGCCAGCCGACGAAGCCGTCGGGGCGGACCAGGGTCGCGCCGCCGGGGCGCAGGCCGTAGACGGCGGGCCAGTTGGCGGGGCCGGCGGGGCCGCGCCCGGGCGGGGTCTCGGGGACGGGCTCGGGGGAGAGGTCCCCGTCCGGGCCGAGCAGCAGGCAGCGGATCGGGACGCCGGTCTCCTCGGCGACCCGCCGGGCCGCCTCCCGCCAGTGCGCGCCGCCCTCGGCGGGGGCGAGCAGGACGAGCGAGGACTCGAACAGGTCGAGGGTGGAGAGGCGTTCGCCGGCGGCGTCGCGCAGCCACAGGTGCGGGGCGCGGGTGCCGACCTCCCCGGTCGCGGCGAACCGCTCGGGGACGACCCCGGCGGTCGCGTCCGCGCCGACCAGCGCGCCCTCCAGGTAGCGGTAGCCGAGCGCGACCGCGAGCACGTTGGTCCGGGGCCCGCCGACGGGCGCCGCGTCGAAGCCGGGGTGCTGGTGCTCGACGGAGCGGGCCGCGGCCCGGGCCGCGGTCTGCACGGCGACGGGGCGCCGCTCCGCGCCGTAGGAGTCGAGCAGGCGCGGCCCGCCCCAGCCGGCCAGCACGGCGGCGAGCTTCCAGGCCAGGTTGTGCGCGTCCTGGATGCCGGTGTTGGAGCCGAACGCGCCGGTCGGCGGCATCTCGTGGGCGGCGTCCCCGCAGAGGAACACCCGGCCCTCGGCGTACCGGTCGGCGACCCGTTCGGCGGCGTGCCAGGGGGCCCGGCCGGTGATCTCCACCTCCAGGTCGGGGACGCCCGCCGCGGCCCGGATGTGCGCGGTGCAGCGCTCGTCGGTGAAGTCCTCGACGCGCTCGCCGCGCTCGGGGTGCCAGGGCAGGTGGAAGACCCACTGCTCGCGGTTGTCGACGGGCAGCAGCGCGCCCGCGCCGTCCGGGTCGGTGAGGTAGCAGGCGATGAACCGGCGGTCGCCGACCACCTCGGCGAGCCGCTTGGCGCGGAAGGTGACGGAGACGTTGTGGAAGAGGTCGCCGCGCCCGGACCGCCCGATGCCGAGGCGTTCGCGGACGGGGCTGCGCGGCCCGTCCGCGGCGATCAGGTAGTCGGCGCGGACCTCGCGCTCCTCGCCGGTGGCCCGGTCCCGCAGGCGCGCCGTCACCCCGTCGGCGTCCTGCTCGAAGGAGAGCAGCTCGGTGTTGAAGCGCAGGTCGCCGCGGAGCGCGGCGTGCCGCAGCAGGACCGGCTCCAGGTCGTTCTGGCTGCACAGGCACCACCCGGACGGGCTGAACCTGGCCAGGCCCCCGCCGGGGTCGATCTCCCGGAACAGCCACTCCTGCTCGTCCCCGGCCAGCGTCCGGGCCTGCAGGATGCCGTGGTTGTCGGCCAGCACCGAGGCCGCCTCGCGGACGTCGTGCTCCACCCCGGCGGTGCGGAACAGCTCCATGGTGCGCAGGTTGTTGCCCCGGCCCCGGGGGTGCCGGGAGGTCTCCGCGTGCCGCTCCACCAGCAGGTGCGGGACGCCGAGCCGGCCGAGGAAGAGCGAGGCCGACAGCCCCACCAGCGATCCGCCCGCGATCAGGACCGGCACCCGGTCCGCCATCTGTGTGTTCATCTGCTCTGCTCCATCCGTGCGGGGCGCGGGACGCGCCAGACCGGACATCCATCCCCCGCCGCGGACGGCCACGCAGGGTGCTTCGCCCGGATGGCCGCGAACTCTCGCGCGCACCCCGCACCGCAATGACGATCGAGGGCGAACCGTGCCCCGCCCGGCCGACCCCCGGCGAACGACATCGGAAGCCCAAGTCGGCGAAGGGCCCTCCGTGCGCAAACGACAGGATTCCCCGCCATGACCCTGCTCTCCGAGACCGATCGGCCCACCACCGGCCGGCCCACCCCGGGCCGGCTCCGCGTCATCCTGATGCTGGAGGTCTACGAGGGCGCCCAGGACCGCTTCCTGGACGCCTACGAGCTGCTGCGCTACCAGGTCTCGGCCGTCCCCGGCCACGTCAGCGACCAGCTCTGCCAGTCCATCGACGACCCGTCCCGCTGGCTGATCACCAGCGAGTGGGAGAGCGCCGAACCCTTCCTGGCCTGGGTCGACAGCCCCGCCCACCGCGAGATGGTCAAGCCGATGCACGGCTGCGTCCGCGACACCCGCTCGCTGCGCTACACCGTGCTGCGCGAGACCCGCGGCACCACCGCCACCGACACCGCCGCCGCCCCGCTGCGCCCCGGCGAGCACCACCCCGGCGTGCCCGGGGTGCCCCGCCCCGGCCCGGACGGTGTGGTCCGGCACGGGCTGAGCTTCACCGTGCGGCCCGGCACCGAGGCGAAGGCCGCCGAACTGCTGGCCGGCTACCGCTCCCCGCAGGCCCGGGTCGACGACACCACCCGCCTGCTGCGCACCTCGCTGTTCATCCGCGGCAACCGGGTGGTGCGCTGCGTCGAGGTGGCCGGCGACCTGGTCGCCGCGCTGCGGCACGTCGCCCGGCAGCCCGAGGTGCGGGCCGTCGAGGAGGCGATCAACCCGTACCTGGAGGAGGACCGGGACCTCGACGACCCGCTGTCCGCCCGGGACTTCTTCCAGCGCGCCGCACTGCCCGCCGTCCACCACCACGCCGGGCTGAAGACCGGGCCCGTGCAGCGGCACGCCTACCTGTACCCCGTCCGCCCCGGCGCCGGCGGCTTCCTCGCCGACCTGCTGGCCACCGAGGACGAGCACGCCGTCGCCGACCCCGGCAGCCCGCTGGTGCGCTCCACCGTGCACCGGCGCGAGGACCTGGTGGTCCGGCTGGTCGACCTGCTGGCCGACCCCGCGCAGGACCCGGCGACCGCGCTCGGCGTCGCCGGGCCCGGCGCCGCTGCCGTCCTCGGCAAGCTCGCCGGGCCCGCCGACCGCAGCCCCGACGGCCTGCGCCGCCTGCTCGCCGAGTGCGCCATGACCCCCGTCACCGACCGCAGCGCCGCCGAGGACTGAGCGGACGCCGCCCGGCCCCGTGACCACCCGACCGAGAGGAAGACCCACCGTGACCACCGAACTGCCACGCGTCGTGCACGTCGACGACGCCCCGCCCAACCGCAAGCGCGGCGGCGACCTGCGGGCCATGCTCACCCCGACCGCGGTCGGCGCCACCAGCGGCTTCATGGGGGTGGCGATCGTCGGCCCCGGCGAACGGATCGGCGAGCACTACCACCCCTACTCCGAGGAGTTCGTGTTCGTCGTCGAGGGCGACCTGGAGGTCGACCTGGACGGCGTCCCGCAGAAGCTCCGCCCCGACCAGGGCCTGATGATCCCGATCGGGATGCGGCACCGCTTCCGCAACGTCGGCACCGGCGAGGCCCGGATGGTCTTCCACCTCGGCCCGCTCGCCCCGCGCCCCGAACTCGGGCACGTCGACACCGAGGAGGAGGGCGCGACCGAAGCGGGACCGCCCGAACCGGCGGGGGCGGCCTCGTGAGGCGCCGGGTCGCGGTCACCGGGATCGGCGTGGTCGCGCCGGGCGGCATCGGCGTGCCGCGGTTCTGGGACCTGCTGACCGCCGGCCGCACCGCCACCCGCGGCATCACCCTGTTCGACCCGGAGGGCTTCCGCTCCCGGATCGCCGCCGAGTGCGACTTCGACCCCGCCGCGCACGGCCTCACCCCCGAGCAGACCGCCCGCAACGACCGCTACGTGCAGTTCGCGCTGGTCGCCGCCGCCGAGGCGGTCGCCGACGCCGGACTCGACCCCGGGCGCACGGACCCCTGGCGGACCGGCGTCTCGCTCGGCACCGCCGTCGGCGGCACCACCCGGCTCGAACAGGACTACGTGCTGGTCAGCGGCCGCGGCGAGCACTGGGACGTCGACCACCGGCCCGCGCAGCCGCACCTGGAGCGGGCCTTCTCCCCGTCCACGCTGGCCTCCGCCGTCGCCGAGCAGATCGGCGCGCACGGCCCCGTGCAGACCGTCTCCACCGGCTGCACCTCCGGCCTGGACGCCGTCGGGTACGCCGCCCTCGCCATCGAGGAGGGCCGCGCCGACGTGGTGGTCGCCGGGGCCTGCGACTCGCCGATCTCGCCGATCACCGTCGCCTGCTTCGACGCCATCAAGGCCACCTCGGCCCGCAACGACGACGCCCCGCACGCCTCCCGGCCCTTCGACGCCGGCCGGGACGGCTTCGTGCTCGGCGAGGGCGGCGCCGTCCTGGTGCTGGAGGAGTGGCAGCACGCCGAGCGGCGCGGCGCCCGGATCTACGCCGAACTCGGCGGCTTCGCCACCTTCGGCAACGCCTACCACATGACCGGCCTCACCCAGGAGGGCGTGGAGATGTCCCGGGCCATCGACCGCGCCCTCGCGCACGCCGGGCTCCCCGGCGAGGCCGTCGACTACGTCAACGCGCACGGCTCCGGCACCAAGCAGAACGACCGGCACGAGACCGCCGCCGTCAAGCGCTCGCTCGGCGCGCACGCCCGGCGCACCCCGATGAGCTCGATCAAGTCGATGGTCGGGCACTCGCTCGGCGCGATCGGCGCCATCGAACTGGTCGCCTGCACCCTCGCCCTGCACCACGGCGTCGTCCCGCCCACCGCCAACTACACCGAACCCGACCCCGAGTGCGACCTCGACTACGTGCCCCGCACCGCCCGCGAGGCGCCGCTGCGGCACGTGCTGTCGGTCGGCAGCGGCTTCGGCGGCTTCCAGACCGCGGTCGTGCTGAGCAAGGTGGAGGCCGCCGCATGAGCGGGCGCACCGCGGTGATCACCGGCGTCGGCGTGGTCGCCCCGCACGGCATCGGCGCGGACGACCACTGGAAGGCGCTGTCCGAGGGCCGCTCCGCGCTCGCCCCGATCGACCGGGACGGCTGTACGGACCTGCCGCTGAAGGTCGCCGGACTGGTCCGCGGCTTCGACGCCGAGACCTACGTGGAGCCGCGCTACCTGGTCCAGACCGACCGGTTCACGCACTTCGCGCTGGCCGCCGCCGAACTCGCCGCCGCCGACGCCGGCCTGGCCGACCACCCCGAGGACCCGTACGGCGTCGGCGTGGTCACCGCGGCCGGCTCCGGCGGCGGCGAGTTCGGCCAGTGCGAACTCCAGCACCTGTGGTCCGAGGGCCCGCACCACGTCGGCCCCTACCAGTCGATCGCCTGGTTCTACGCCGCCTCCACCGGCCAGATCTCCATCCGCGGCGGCTTCAAGGGCCCCTGCGGGGTGGTCGCCTCCGACGAGGCCGGCGGCCTGGACGCGCTCGCGCACGCCGCCCGGGCCGTCGCCCGCGGCACCACCGACGCCGTCCTGGCCGGCGCCGCCGAGGCCCCCGTCGCGCCCTACTCGATGGTCTGCCAGCTCGGCTACCCCGGGCTGTCCACCGAGGCCGACCCCGACCGCGCCTACCGCCCCTTCGGCTCCGACGCCACCGGGTTCGTGCCCGGCGAGGGCGGCGCGATGTTCGTGGTCGAGGAGGCCGGGGCCGCCCGCGCCCGCGGCGCCCGGGCCCGGGCCCGGATCGCCGGCCACGCCGCGACCTTCACCGGCGCCGCCCGCTGGGCCGACAGCCGCGAAGGACTCGCCCACGCGATCCGCGGCGCCCTCGCCGAGGCGCAGTGCGCCCCCGACGAGGTCGACGTGGTGTTCGTCGACGCCCTCGGCGTCCCCGAGGCCGACCGCGCCGAGGCACTCGCCCTCGCCGACGCGCTCGGCGACCACGCCGCCCGGGTCCCCGTCACCGCCCCCAAGGCCGGCCTGGGCCGGGCGCACTGCGGCGCCCCCGCGCTCGACGTCGCCGCCGCCGTGCTCGCCCTGGAGCACGGCCTGGTCCCGCCCACCCCGCACACCGCGGACTGCCCGTACGGCCTCGACCTGGTCACCGGCCGCCCGCGCGCCGCCGAACTGCGCACCGCCCTGGTGCTCAGCCGCGGCCTGATGGGCTCCAACACTGCCCTGCTGCTGCGCCGGGCCTGAACCACCGCCAAGGAGCTGCCATGTCCTCCGAGATCACCTACGAGGAACTCGCCACCCTGATCAAGACCCGGGCCGGCGTGGCCGTCACCGTCGACGACCTCGCCGCCCCCGGCCGGATGTTCCTCGACCTCGGCGTCGACTCGCTCGGCGTGCTCGGCGTGCTCGCCGACCTGGAGAACCGCTACGGCGTCTCCCTCGACTCCTCCGACCTGCTCGGCCGCCCCGTCGCCGAGTTCCTGCAGACCGTCAACTCCTCCGTGAAGGCTGGTGCCTGAGATGCCCGGACACACCGACAACACGATCGTCATCGACGCCCCCGTCGACCTGGTCTGGGACATGACCAACGATCTGGAGAACTGGCCCCAGCTGTTCAGCGAGTACGCCTCCGTCGAGATCCTCGACCGGCGGGGCGAACTGGTCCGGTTCCGGCTCACCATGCACCCCGACGAGAACGGCCAGGTGTGGAGCTGGGTCTCCGAGCGCGAGACCGACCGCGACAAGCTCGCCGTCCGGGCCCGCCGGGTCGAACCCGGCCCGTTCGAGTTCATGGAGATCCGCTGGGAGTACGAGGAGCTGCCGCAGGGTACCCGGATGCGCTGGATCCAGGACTTCGCGATGAAGCCCACCGCGCCCGTCGACGACCTCGGCATGACCGAGCGGATCAACCGGAACTCCAAGGTCCAGATGGAGCTCATCCGCGCCAAGGTCGAGCACCGGGCCGGAGCGGCCGGATGAGCCCCCTGCACCGCAGCCTGATCGTCGCCCGGATGAAGCCCGGCACCGCCGAGCACATCGCCGGCGTCTTCGCCGACTCCGACCGCGGCGAACTGCCCGGCCTGATCGGCGTCAGCGGCCGCAGCCTGTTCCAGTTCGGCGACGTCTACCTGCACCTCATCGAGTCCGAGCGCCCCGCCGGACCCGAGGTCGCCAAGTACGCCGCCCACCCCGAGTTCCGCGACATCAGCGACCGCCTCGCCGTCTACGTCGACGCCTACGACCCGGCGACCTGGCGCGGACCGCAGGACGCCATGGCGCACGAGTTCTACCGCTGGGACCGCTGAACCACCCACCCGCACGAGTGAACCACCCACCCGCACGAGTGAACCACCCACCCGCACGAGTGAACCACCCACCCGCACGAGTGAACCACCCACCCGCACGAGGAAGGGAGAGCCGCCGTGGCCGAGCGGGAACACCCGGCGGACTGGGAGCGCTGCGCAGGCTGCGGCGCTCTGGTCTACGGCAAACGCTGGACGCGCACCCTGCACGTCTGCCCCGACTGCGGGCACCACGGGCGGCTCACCGCCCCGCAGCGGCTCGACCAGCTGCTCGACCCGGGCACCGCCGAACCCCTCGGGGCGGTGCCCGCCCTGCACGACCCGCTCGGCTTCGTCGACAGCCGCCCCTACGCCGAACGCCTCGACCGGGCCCGCGCCGACACCGGCCTCGACGAGGCCGTGCTGTGCGCCGCCGGGACGGTCGAGGGCCAGCCCTGCGTCGCCGCCGTGATGGACTTCCGCTTCCTCGGCGGCAGCCTCGGCTGCGGCGCCGGCGCGCTCGTCACGCACGCCGCCCGCACCGCGCTGGACCGCCGCGTCCCGCTGGTGCTGGTCACCGCCAGCGGCGGCGCCCGGATGCAGGAGGGCGTGCTGTCGCTGATGCAGATGGCCAAGACCGCCCAGGCGATGGCCGAACTCGACGAGGCCGGCGTCCTCACCGTCTCGGTGATCACCGACCCCACCTACGGCGGCGTCGCCGCCTCCTTCGCCGCCCTCGCCGACGTCATCCTCGCCGAACCCGGCGCCCGGATGGGCTTCGCCGGACCCCGCGTCGTCGAACAGACCACCGGCGAGACCCTCCCCGAGGGCTTCCAGACCGCCGAGTTCCTGCTCGCCCACGGCATGGTCGACGACGTCGTCCCCCGGGTCGGGCTGCGCCCCGTCCTCGGCCGGCTGCTCGGCCTGCGCACCCCCACCGGCCCGCTGCCGCCCGGCGACGCCGACGCCATCCTGCGCGCCGCCGACGACCTGGCCGGCTGCGACCCCTGGCAGGGCGTCCGGCTGGCCCGGCACCCCGAACGCCCCAGCACCCTCGACTACGTCCGCCGCCTGGTCGACGACTTCCAGGAACTGCACGGCGACCGCCTCACCGAGGACTGCCCCGCCATCGTGGCCGGCACCGGACGCCTGGCCGGCACCCCCGTGGTGCTGATCGGCCACCACAAGGGCGGCAGCGACCTCGGCGAACGCCGCCGCCGCAACTTCGGCATGGCCGGGCCCGCCGGCTACCGCAAGGCCAACCGGCTGATGCGGCTCGCCGCCAAACTCGGCCTCCCCGTCGTCACCCTGATCGACACCCCCGGCGCCCACCCCGGCCCCGCGGCCGAGACCGGCGGGCAGGCCGCCGCCATCGCCGAGAACCTGCGGCTGATGGCCCGGCTGCCCGTCCCGGTCGTCGCCGTGCTGATCGGCGAGGGCGGCAGCGGCGGCGCGCTCGCCCTGGCCGTCGCCGACCGGGTGCTGGTCTGCGCCAACGGCACCTACTCGGTGATCAGCCCCGAGGGCTGCGCCGCCATCCTGTGGAAGGACGCCCGGGCCGCGCCCGCCGCCGCCGCCTCGCTCCGGCTGCACCCCGGCGACCTGCTCGGCCTCGGCGTCGTCGACGGCATCGTCCCCGAACCGCCCGACGGCGCGCACCGGGACCACGCCGCCGCCGCCGACCTGCTGGAGGCCGCCGTCACCGCCGCCCTGCACGAACTGATCCCGTGGGACCCGGAGCGGCTGCTCGCCGACCGCCGGGCCCGCTTCCACCGCTACGGCACCGGCGACCGCACCGGCCCCACCGCGGCAGATTGGAGCCAGTCATGACCGTCGAGGTGAAGCACGAGGCCCGGCGCGACCGGATCACCCTGATCGGCGACGGCGCCGCCGCGGACCCGGTCGCCGACCTCGCCGCGCTGTGCCGCAGCGTCGCCGAACTCGCCCGCACCACCGCCCGCCCGCCCCGCCGCATCCGGCTCGAACACCTCGGCACCGCCGTCGAGGTCGAATGGCCGGCCGAGCAGCAGGCGGACACGGCAGCTCCCCCCGCGCCGGACGCACCGCCCGAGGCGGGCACCGCCCGGCACGTGCGCGCACCGATGGTCGGCACCTTCTTCCGCTCGCCCGAGCCCGGCGCGCCGCCGTTCGTCGCCGTCGGCGACACCGTCGCGGTCGGCCAGCCGATCGGCATCCTCGAAGTGATGAAGATGATGAGCCCCGTCGAGGCAGACACCGCCGGGCGGGTCGTCGAGATCCTGGTCGAGGACGGCGCGCCCGTCGAGTTCCAGCAGCGGCTGATCGCCGTCGAACCGGCCTGAGGGGGGCGGCGTGTTCTCCACCGTGCTGATCGCCAACCGCGGCGAGATCGCGCTGCGGATCGCCCGGACCTGCCGCGAGATGGGCATCCGCACCGTCGCCGTGCACTCCACCGCCGACCGCGACTCGGCGGTGGTCCGGTTCGCCGACCGGGCCGTCCACCTCGGACCGCCCGCCGCCCGGCTCAGCTACCTGCACATCCCCTCCATCGTCGAGGCCGCCCGGCTCACCGGCGCCGAAGCCGTCCACCCCGGCTACGGCTTCCTCTCCGAGGACCCCGACTTCGCCGAGATCTGCCAGGCCAACGGCCTCACCTTCATCGGCCCGCCGCCGCGGGTGATGGAGCAGCTCGGCGACAAGGCCGTCGCCCGCCGCCTGATGGGCGAAGCCGGACTGCCCGTGCTGCCCGGCTCGGTCGGCGCCGTCCGCAGCCCCGCCGAGGCCCGCGAGACCGCCGCCCGCACCGGCTACCCCGTCATCCTCAAGGCCGTGGCCGGCGGCGGCGGACGCGGCATGGCCGTGGTCCGCGACCCCGCCGACCTGGCCGGCGCCTACCAGGAGACCCGGGCGCACGCCCGCGCCGTCTTCGGCGACGAACGGCTCTACCTGGAACGCTACGTGGACGGCGCCCGGCACATCGAGGTCCAGGTGATCTGCGACAGCCACGGCAACGCCGTCCACCTCGCCGAACGCGACTGCTCGGTGCAGCGCCGCCACCAGAAGCTGATCGAGGAGTCCCCGGCGCCCAACCTGCCCGACCCGCTGCGTCGCGAGATCTGCGCCGCCGCCGTCCGCGGCGCCCTCGCCGTCGGCTACGTCGGCGCCGCCACCTTCGAGTTCGTGCTCGCCCCCGACGGCGCCTTCCACCTGATGGAGGTCAACTGCCGGCTCCAGGTCGAGCACCCCGTCACCGAGATGGTCACCGGCATCGACCTGGTCCGCGAACAGCTCACCGTCGCCGCCGGCCTCCCGCTGACGGTCCGCCAGGACGCCGTCCGCCCGCGCGGCTGCGCCGTCGAGGCCCGGGTCAACGCCGAGGACCCCGAACGCGGCTTCCTGCCCACCCCCGGGCTGCTCACCGAGTTCGTGCCGCCCGGCGGCCCGTTCGTCCGGGTCGACACCCACGCCTACCCCGGCTGGCCGGTCGGCCCCGACTACGACTCGCTGCTCGCCAAGACCGTCGCCTGGGCGCCCGACCGCGCACAGGCGATCGCCAGGCTCGACCGCGCCCTGTACGAGTTCCGGATCGACGGCCCCGCCGTCCGCACCACCACCGGCTACCTGCGCCGGGTCCTCGCCGACCCGCGCTTCCGGGCCGGCCGGCACACCACCGCGCTGGTCGCCGAGATGGCCGCCGAGGAGGCCGCCGCCGTGCACTGAGGCGGGCGCACGCGGAAGGGGCCGCCCGGGCGGCCCCTTCCGTATGTTTGTGTGTTCCGTGCGCGTGGTTACGGCACCGTGCAGGAGAAGGCGTGCAGGTACGGGTTGACCGGCGCCAGCGAGTCCAGCACCAGGCCGGACTCGGCGATCAGTGCGGTCAGGCTGCCCCGGGTGTGCTTGGCACCGCCCACGTTCAGCAGCAGGAGCAGGTCCATCGCGGTGGTGAACCGCATCGAGGGGGAGTCGTCGACCAGGTTCTCCACGATCACCACCCGGGCGCCCGGCCGGGCCACCTCGCGCAGGTTGCGCAGCGTCCGGCGGGTCGAGTCGTCGTCCCACTCCAGGATGTTCTTCACGATGTACAGGTCCGCCTGCACCGGGACCGCCACCCGGCAGTCGCCCGGCACCAGCCGGGCCCGGTCGGCCAGCGCCCCGCCCGGCAGCAGCCGCGGATCGGCGTGCTCCACCACCTTCGGCAGGTCCAGCAGCGTCCCGTGCAGGTCCGGGTGACGCTCCATCAGCTCCGCCAGCACCAGGCCCTGGCCGCCGCCGATGTCCGCCACCGAGTCGACGCCGACCAGGTCCAGGAACCCCGCCAGGTCCTGCGCGGACTGCCGGCTGGACTGCGTCATCGCCCGGTTGAACAGCGCCGCGGACTCCGGCGCGTCGTCGTGCAGGTACTGGAAGAACTCCTTGCCGAAGGTGTCGCCGAACACGCTGCGCCCGGTGCGCACCGCGTCGTCCAGCCGGGACCAGGACTGCCAGGTCCACGGCTCGGTGCACCACAGCGCGATGTCGCGCAGGCTGCCCGGCTCGTCGGTGCGTAGCAGCCGGGACAGCGGGGTGTGCCGGTAGCGGCCGTCGCCGTCCTCGGCGAACACCTCGTAGCAGGCCAGCGCCCGCAGCAGGCGCTCCAGCGGGCCCGGTTCGACGTCCAGGCGCCCGGCCAGCTCGGCGGCGGAGGCGGGTTCCTCGTCGAGCGCGTCCGGCAGCCGCAGGCTCGCGGCGGCGCGGACCGCGCCCGCGCAGGCCGCGCCGAAGACCAGCTCGCGCAGCAGCATCGAGGGCGGGACGGAGAGGGGAGGAGCGGAGGTCGTGGCGGAGGTCATGGGGGACTGCCTTTCGGTCTTGCTCTCGGCCTGTCGGCTTTTCGGGCTTTCGGCTCTGCGGCCTGTCGGGCTTTCGGCTTTGCGGTCTGTCGGGCTTTCGGCTCTGCGGTCTTTCAGGTCTTCGGGTTATCGGTGGGGGAGTGGCGGTGGCTCAGCAGTGGCCGGCCGGCTCGGAGGTGCGGCAGGAGTTGGCGGCGAACACGTTCCCGGGGCCGGCCGGGTCGCGGTCGGCGAGGTCGGCGGGCAGGTTGCCGTCCAGCGCGTTGCCGGTGACGGTGGCGCGGGCGTTCGGGGCGCCCACCACGCTCGGGTACAGCACGATGCCGCCCGACATCGGGGACGCCCCGCCGTGGTCGGCGACCCGGTTGCCGGAGACCGTGACGTCCTCGGTACCGGTCAGCAGGATGCCGGTGCCCTGCACCGCGTCCAGGCGCGGAATGGGCGGGCAGTAGCGGTTGTTGGCGCGCACCACGTTGTCGGCGACGGTCAGCGCCCCGGCCCGCGGCACCCCGTCGTCGCCGACCACGAACACGCCGCCGCAGTTGCCCGATACCAGGTTGGCCCGGGCCGCCAGGTCGCGGACCCGGCGCAGCTGCAGGCCGATCCGGTTGCCGGTCAGCTCGTTCGCCGACACCTCGGTGCCCCGGGTGTCCAGCGCCCCGCCCTTGCGGTCGTACCAGTTGGCGACGAAGATCCCGGCCTGGCCGTTGTCGCGGGCCGTGTTGCCGGACAGCACCGTCCGGGTCGACATCTCGACACTGATGCCCTGCAGCCTGTTGTCCCGGGCCGTCACCCCGCGCACCGTCAGGCTGTCGGTGACAGCCGCGGTGAGGCCGTCGCGCGCGAAGCCCGCCACCGTCAGCCCCTCCACCGCCACCCCCGACAGCACCCGCACCGGTACGCCCCGGTCGTCCGCGGCGCCCGCCACGCACAGGCCGTTCCCGGCCCGGGCGCAGGCGCCCCGGTCGTCCGGGTCCGGCACCAGCACGGTGCCCGGGCCCGCGCCGCGCAGCGTCACCCCGTCGGTGGCCAGCGTCGGACTGCCCGGGTAGCGGCCCTCGGCCAGCTCCACCACGTCACCGGGGCGGGCCGCGTCCAGCGCCGCCTGCACGGAGCCGCCGGGCGGCACCCGGAGCACCCGGGGCGGGGCGGCCGCCGTTGCCGGGGCGGCGGTCAGGACGGCGGGCAGCGCGCAGGCACCGGACAGCAGGGCGGCGGCGAGGCGAGTGCGGGGGCGTCGGTGGGCGTGGGCGCGTGGGCGCGCCGGGGTGCGGGGAGCAGTCATCGAACGGGCCGGCTTCCGGAAGTCGCGGTCGCGGGCGGCGTCGGCGCGCCCGCCGCCTCGAAGCTAAGGTCGCGCCCCGGGCCCGGCCAGCCGGTCCGCGGGCCCGGGCGGGCAGCGGCCGCCGGGCGGGTGGTTCCCGCCGCCCGCCGATCGGGTGACGGGGCGTCAGGACGGCCCCCGCGGCCGGGAGGTTCGCGGACGACCCGGTGCGGCGGCCGGGTGAAGCGGAGGAAGGCACCACCCGTACACCCGATCGGGCGGCTCTCCGGCCGGGCACCAGGCCGACCCAGGCCGATCCGCCCACTATGGAGCCATGGACACGTACACCGGACACCTCGCCGACCCCGCCGCCCTCGCGGACCTCGCCGACCCGACCGTCCTGCGGCCGGGCGACCCGCTGCCCGCCGACCGCGCCGGCCTGCTCGCCGCCGAACCCGCCGAACCCGCCGGAGGACGGTGGATCGAGGACGGCGTCTGCGACTACGAGGACGTCATCCTCCGCTCCGTCAACTGACCGCCCCCGCCGCCCCGGTACGCTGTGCGCTGACCGACGGGGCGGGCGGGGGGAGCGGGCAGTGCTGGCGTACGCCGAGCTGAGCGAGACGGAACAACGGGTCTGGGACGGCTTCACCGCCGGCGCCCACGTGGACCTGCGGCCGGAGGGCAGCCGGTCGGGGGACCCGAGGGACGGCACCGAGGACCCGCGCGACGGCGTCGCCTGGGGCGAGGAGCGCACCGTCCGGGCCGCGGCGCTGCACGCCCTGCTCACCTCCGGCACCCCCGGCACCCTGCGGCTGACCGGCGCCCGGATCACCGGGCACCTCGACCTCGGCGACGCCGCCGTCCCGCACGCGCTCACCCTGAGCGGCTGCCACTTCGACCGGCCGGTCGTGCTGCGCGGCGCGCAACTGCGCTCGACCGGCCTGGTCGGCTGCTGGCTGCCCGGCCTGGACGGCTGGCTGCTGCGGGTCGACGGCAACCTGTTCTTCGAGAACTCCGTCATCGACGGCCGACTCACCCTGACCCGCGCCCACATCACCGGCGAACTCCGGCTCAGCGGCGTCCACCTGACCGCCCGCGAACTGGTCGGCACCGACCCCGACGACCCCGCCGCGCTGCCCGCCGGCGACGTCTGGGCGCTGTGGGCCGGCGGCCTGGTCATGGAGGGCGGCCTGTTCGGCCGGCACGGCCTCGTCGTGCGCGGCGGCCTGCGCCTGGTCGGCGCCCAACTCGGCGGCGGACTCTTCCTGGAGGGCGCCGAACTGCACAACCCCTGCGGCGACGCGCTCAGCGGCGAGGACCTCAGCACCGGCACCATGCTGCTCTCCGACGGCTTCCGCGCGCACGGCCCGGTCCGGCTGCCCGGCGCCACCGTCCGCAGCAAGCTCTCGCTGCACGACGCCGTCCTGGACGCCGGTCGGCCCACCGGCGGCGACCCGATCGCCCTGGACGCCCAGCGGCTCAAGGCCGGCGAACTCCGCCTCACCCCCGCCGCCACCCCCACCGGCGCCGTCGACCTGCAGGAGGCGCAGGTCACCGTGCTGCACGACCACGCCCGCAGCTGGCCCGCCGACAGCCGCCTCGACGGCTTCAGCTACACCTCGATCCACCCCGACGGCGACGCCCACACCCTCGCCCACCGCCTCGGCTGGCTCGCCGCGCTGCCCGGCTACGCGCCCCAGCCCTACGAACAGCTCGCCGCCTGGTACCGCAAGATCGGCCACGACGACGACGCCCGCCGGGTCCTGCTCGCCAAGCAGCGCCGCCGCCGGCGCACCCTCGGCCCGACCGGTCGGGCCTGGGGCCGCCTGCTCGACGCCACCGTCGGCTACGGCTACCGCCCCTGGCAGGCCGGGCTCTGGCTACTGGTCCTCACCGCGCTCGGCACCGCGCTGTTCTCCGGCGGCGGCCAGCAGTCCACCCAGTCCGGCGGCCCCGGCACGCCCTTCAACCCGCTCGTCTACACCCTCGACCTGCTGGTGCCGATCGGCGGTTTCGGGCAGCGCTCCGCCTGGTACTGGACGGACTACCGGCAGACCGTCGGCTACCTGCTGGTCGCCGCGGGCTGGGTGCTGACCACCGCCGCGGTGGCCGGGGTCACCCGGGCGCTGAACCGCACCTGACCGTTCGTACCAGGGGCTGTTCGTGCCGGGAGGTCAGTACCGGGGCCGTTCGTGCCGGGAGGTCAGTACCGGTAGGCCTTCACCACGACGGGGTTCACGTTCACGTCCTTGCCCGCCCTGGAGAAGGCCACCGGGTTCGCGGTCGCGCCCGCCGCCAGCTGCTCCACGCCCAGCACCGTCGAACTCACCGCCTTGCCGGTGTTGTCGACGAAATCGACCTGGACCGCGTAGGAGCGGGTCTCGCCGGTGCTGTTGGCGACCTTCACCACCGCCGCCGTCAGATCGCCCGACACCGAGTTCGGCACCCCCGTCAGCGTCACGTCCGCCATCGCGTTGCCCGCGTCCGGGACGTTCGCCAGCACCTGCGCGGCCTTGTCGCGGCCCGCGGCCAACTGGGCGTTCGCCGAAGCCTCGAACGCCGACGCCCGGGCCGAGGCCGACGCCTCCGCCGCCGACACCGAGGCCAGCGCCGACGCGTGCGCCGAGGCGAACGCGGACGGCGGCTCGCCCGAGAAGCCCGCCGTCTCCGGCGGCGCCCCCACCGTGAACGTCGACAGCGCCGCCTGCACCGGGTTCTCGCCCGAGCTGCCGCCGCAGGCGGCGATGCCCGCGATACCCGCCACCGCCGCGCCGATCGCCAGCCCCGCGCGCAGGCCGCGCCGGCGTGCGGTCGGCCTCGCCACCGGACCCCTGGCGCTGTTCCGCGCCGGGCCCTGCCGCCGCAGACCGCCGCCGCCGTCCGAACCGTCCCGTTCCGTCTTCTGCATGGCCGGTGCACCCTTCGCTCGACGAACTCCGCGTCGGCCCGTGCGCGCCGCGGTCGGTCCGGCGGGCCCGCGGCCCGCGTCCGGACGTGCGGAACCGGCCCGGCCGGACCCGCCACCACCCATCGTCCGAGCCCGCCCGCGCCCCGGGCCAGCGGCGCTGCGCCAATGGGGCGAGCCCGACGGGTTGTCGGACGGGCTGTCAGGTGGGCGGCGTCCGGCGCGAGATGCGGGGGCGGGGCGGGGACGGCTTTGGGCGGGGCGTGCCGGTCAGTGCTCTGCGGGGAGGTGCACCTGCTGGTGCTGCTGGTGCTGCTGGTTCTGCTGGTGCTGCTGGTCGTGCTGGTCCGGTTCGGTTCCGGTCGGGGCGGTGCGGCGCAGCAGGCGGTGGGCCAGGACGGCCGCGCCCAGCAGTAGGGCGGCCGAGACCCAGGCGGCGGCCGTGATGCCGTGCACGAAGGCGCTGTCCGCACTGTTCGTCAGCTGCTCGGCGAGGCCCGCCGGCAGGGTGGACGCCGCCTCGTGGGCGCCGCCCAGCGACTCGCCCGCCCGGGCGGCCGACGCCGGGTCGACACCGGTCGGCACCGTCAGCGACCCCGCGTACAGGGCCGTCACGATCGAGCCGACCAGCGCGATGCCCAGCGCCGCGCCCAGCTCGTACGCCGTCTCCGACACCGCCGAGGCCGCGCCCGCCTTGTCGGCCGGGGCGGTGCCCAGCACCAGGTCCGAGGAGAGCGTGTAGACCACGCCCTCCGCCGTGCCGAGGGCCAGGAACGAGGCGCCCAGCAGCAGGTAGGCGCTGTCCACCCGGACGAAGCCCAGCACGCCGATGCCGACGCCCATCACGAACAGACCCGCCGTCAGCACCCCGCGGGCACCCGCCCGGCGCACCAGACGGGTCGTCAGCAGGCCGCCCGCCACCGAGCCGACGAAGGCCGGCATCTCGGCCAGGCCCGCGTGCAGCGGCGAGTAGCCGCGGACCAGCTGCAGGTACTGCGACATGAAGAAGATCACACCGGACAGGCCGAGCAGGCTGATCAGCGAGGACACCACCGCCGCCGTGAAACGCGGGTTCCGGAACAGCCGGACCTCCAGCAGCGGCGTCTCCAACCGCAACTGGCGCCGGACGAACGCCGCCAGCAGGCCCGCGCCCAGCACGAACACCACCGGCGTCGACCAGTCCGCGAAGCCGTGCGCGGCGAACTCCTTGACGCCGTACACCGCGCCGATCACGCCCGCCATCGACAGCAGCACGCTGGGCACGTCCCAGCGGCCCGGCCGCGGATCGCGGGACTCCGGCAGCAGCCAGGCACCGAGCACCAGCAGCAGCACCATCACCGGCAGGTTCAGCAGGAACACCGACCCCCACCAGAAGTGCTCCAGCAGCACACCGCCCACCAGCGGGCCGAGCGCCGCGCCCGCCGCCGCGCCGGCGCCCCAGATGCCGATCGCGGTGGCCCGCTCCCGGGTGTCCGGGAACAGCGTGCGGATCAGCGACAGCGTGGACGGCATGATCGTCGCACCGGCCACGCCGAGCAGCGCCCGGGCCAGGATCAGCCAGCCCGGACCCGGCGCGTACGCCGCCAGCAGCGAGGCCGCGCCGAACGCCGCCGACCCCACCAGCAGCACCCGCTTGCGACCCAGCCGGTCGCTGAGCGCGCCCATCGACACCAGCAGGCCGGCCAGCACGAAGGAGTAGACGTCACCGATCCACAGCAGCTGGGTGCCGGACGGGCGCAGGGTCTCGGTGATCGAGGGGATGGCGAGGGAGAGCACTGTCGCGTCGACCGCCACCAGGGTGACGGCCAGCACGAGGACGCCGAGACCGGTCCAGCGGTGGCCGGACCGGACGACGGGGGTGGAACTCATGGGGTATCGGATCTCCGTGGATCCCTTTGCGGATCTCTTCGTAGGGCGCCGCCGAGGAACAGCTCGGCGAGCGAGAAGGCGCTTTCGCGCGGGGCCAGCCGTCCCTCCTGGACGGCCCAGCCGATGCCGGCCACCAGGTCGAAGAACGCCTCGCTGAGCCAGCCGGCCGAGAGTTCGACCCGGAACACGCCCTCCTGTTGGCCGCGCAGGAACAGTGCGCGGACCCGGGCGTCCTGGAACTCCCAGAGGTCGTTGATCTCCTCGTGCTCGTACAGCTGGTTCTCGCCGGCGAGGAACGCGCACAGCGCGGCGTCCGGCACCACCGCGTCCACCAGGCGGCGCAGCGCCGCCTCGGCGTCGCCCTCCTCGATCCGCGCGGTGTCCAGCGCGGTGGCGAACCGGCGCAGGCCGAGGGCGCCCACCTCGCGGATCAGGGCCTCACGCCCCGGGAAGACCCGGTGCAGCGTTGCCCGACTGATGCCCGCGGCGCGGGCGATCTCGTCGAGATGGGCCGTCGGGCGCCGGGAGAGGACGCCGACGGCCGCCTCGAGGACGGAGTCGCGGTCGGTTGCCATGAGAGGATCCTAGCGCAAGTGAGACATCAATGTCTCAATATGGGCGCGCGGGTCTCACGGGGGCGTCGGTGGGGAGGTCCGGCCCTGGCGGGGGAACGGTTGCGGGAACGGCGAAGGCCCCGCGCGGTGCGCGGGGCCTTCGGGGTGCCAATGGGTGCGGGTGGGCGTCAGCTCTGGTTGTAGAAACCGGTGTCGTCCAGCGGGCGGTCGATGACCATCACCTCAACCTCGGCCGGGGTGAGCAGGAACACCCGGCGGGCGATCCGCTCGATGCCGCCGCCGGTGCCGAAGATCAGGCCGGAGGCGAAGTCGACCATGCGCTTCGCCTCGGCGTCGCTCATCTCGGTGAGGTCCATGACCACCGGGGTCGATGCCCGGATGTGCTCGCCCACGGTGCGGGCGGCCTCGAAGCCGGTCGGGCGGAGCGAGACGATCCGGGACGGGCCGATCTGGACGCTCGGCAGCGTCTCCTCGCCCTCCCACGGTTCCTCGTACATCGCGGCCGGGTAGCTTCCGGAAGGCATCAGCCACCCGTTGTGGTGCTCGTCGCGAAGTGCTCCCATTAGCCGCGCCTCCCTTTCTCGTTCCGTACTCGTCCCCCGGAGGGACGACGGGTCGTTTTGACACGTCATCCACTTGTTGGAACTGTCCGAGTATCGCACTGATCACCACAGATGTGCCCGCTTGTGCCCGCCGCACGGGTTGTGGCGCGGAGGAAAATCTGTGTTCCCCGGATACCCGCAATGGCGCCCATGATCCCCGAACGGTTGCCGCGACGACCATATCGGTGACGGCCCGGACTCAGTTGACTGGGTGTCAACAATCATGTAACGGCTTCGGATCGGCCCGGGCGGGCCGGGGCGGGCTGTTCCGTGCGGGCGCCCGTGTGTGTGGGCTACTCGCCGGTGGCGCCGTCGATCCGCTCCCGCAGCAGGTCGGCGTGGCCGTTGTGCCGGGCGTACTCCTCGATCATGTGGACCATGATCCAACGGAGCGTCACCTCGCCGTCGCGGGCCCGCCCCTTGGTCACGGTGTCCAGCGACAGGCCGCGCGCGGTCTCGCGGGCGAACGCCACGTCCTCCTGCCAGGCCGCGGTGTCGGCGACCGGGTCGGCGTCGTCGATCAGGTCGAAGTCGCCGTCCGGGTACTGCTCCGACCAGTAGCGGCCGGAGCCGCCCAGGTCCTGGCCGTCCAGCACCCCGCGGAACCAGTGGCGCTCCACCTCCGCCATGTGCCGCACCAGGCCGAGCAGCGACAGCGTGGACGGGGGGCAGGAGCGCTCGCGCAGCTGATCGGGCGTCAGGCCCTCGCACTTGAGGGCCAGCGTGGCGCGGTGGAAGTCCAGCCAGGCGCCGAGCATGGTGGCCTCGTCGGCGGCGAGCGGCGGGTCGATCCGGAGGGTGGTGGGGTTCTCGTTCGTCATGCCGCCATGGTGGAGCAGCCCCCGTCCGGTCGGCGAACCCTTTTCGGTCCCGTCCGGGACGGGACCGGCCGCCCGGCGCTGTGGTAGGAATGCCCGGTTGTGGCGGTTGTGGCGGTTGTGGCGGTTGTGGCGGTCGCGGGGCCGCCGGTACGGGGGAGTGGACGTGCGCAAGGTGCTGACGGGAAGTCAACTGGCGCTCCGGCTGCTGCTGGAGCTGGTCTCGCTGGTGGCGCTCGCGGTCGGCGGGTACGGGCTGTGGCAGGACGGGCCGCTGGCGGTGCGCATCCTGCTGGCGCTGGCGCTGCCCGCCGCCGCGATCGTGCTGTGGGGGCGGTACGCGACGCCGCGCCGCCCGGTCCGGGACGCACCGGTGGCCTGGTACGCCGTGCAGCTGCTGGTCTGGGGCGGGGCGGTGGCGCTGCTCGCGGTCACCGGGCGCCCCGGGTGGGCGCTCGGGATCGGTGCGGTGATGGTCCTCAACACGGTGGTGCTGGCGCTGCTCGGCGAGTGGTCGCCGGCCGTCGAGCGCTGACCGCCAGCGGGGCCGCAGGAGGGGTTGCGGGTCAGGAGGGGTGCGGGTCAGGAGGAGGCGCGGCGCGGGCGGGCCCGCCAGAGTGTGACCGCGCTGAACATGCACATCAGGGCGATCACCGAGGCGGAGACCAGGAATGCCGGCGAGGTCGGTGATCCCGCGCTCGCCCCGGCGATCACGTACGCGGCGGTGGTCGGGACCACGCCGAGCGCGGTGCCCGTCAGGTACGGCCAGAACCGGACGCCGGAGAACGCGCAGGCGAGGTTGCCCGCCTGGAACGGCGCCCCCGGGAACAGCCGGACCAGCAGCACGCTGCGGAATCCCTGCTCGGACAGCCGCCGGTCGATCGCGGCCAGCACCTTGCCGCGCAGCAGCGGCCGCAGCGCGTCCCGCCCCAGCCGGCGTCCCAGCCCGAACGCCACCGCCGCCCCCAGCGCCGACCCCGCGATCGCCACCGGCACGCCCCACACCGGGCCGAACAGCAGCCCGACCCCGGCGTTGAGCGCGGGACGGGGGAGGAACGCCACCGTCCCGAAGCCGTACACCGCCACCGCGAGCGGCACCCGCCACGGACCGGAGGCCGCCGCCAGCATCGCCGACGGGTCCCACAGCAGCAGGGAGGCCGCGGCGGCGGCCAGCAGCGCCACCAGCAGGGCGAGCCGCTGCAGCGCGTGGCGGTGCGGGCGGGGGAGCGGGGCGCGAAGGGGGCCGGCGGTTGCTTCGTCGGCTGCTGCGGTGGGCGCTTCGTGGATTGCCGCGGTGGGCGCTTCGGGGGTTGCTCCGATGGCCGTCTCCGCAGCCGGGGCGCCTGGGGCCTGGGCGTTCGGGGAGTCGGAGCCGGTTATCGGGTGGGGGACGGGCACCCCGGGAGCTTAACCGGTGGCGAGGCCGCGCAATCGTTTGAGCAGTGCGATGTCGGCGGCATGGCGGGCGCCCTCGACCCGGGCCGGATCGTGGCGGCCGTCCGGGGTCTCGATGACCAGCGGAACCCCGGCCGTCGCCGGGTGGGCGAGCAGTGCCTCGAAGGCGGGGGCGCCGATGTGGCCGGCGCCGATGTTCTCGTGCCGGTCCTTGCGGGCGCCGGCCACGTCCTGCGAGTCGTTGGCGTGGATCAGCCGCAGCCGGCCCGGGCCGACCGCCTCGTGCAGCGCGGCGAAGAGCTGATCCACGCCGCCGGGCGCGGCCAGGTCGTGGCCGGCGGCGAAGGCGTGGCAGGTGTCTAGGCAGACCCCGACCAGCGGGTGGTGCTCCAGAGCGGCCAGGTAGGCGGCGAGGTCCTCCATCCGGGCGCAGAGCGAGCTGCCCTGGCCGGCCGTGGGCTCCAGCAGCAGCCACGGGGCGTCCTCCCCGTACCTGTCCAGGCCGTCCAGGACCGGCATGACCCGCTCCCGGACCTGCGCCAGCGCCTCGGCGCGGGTGCCGCCGCCGCAGAGCGCGGACCCGGTGTGCACCACCGCGCCGCGCGCGCCGATCGCGGCCGAGCGGTGCAGGGAGTGCGACAGCGACTCGGCCGAGCGCTCCACGGTCGTGGCCGAGTCCGAACCGAAGTTGATCAGGTACGGCGCGTGCACGTACGCCGGGACGCCCCGCTCGGCGCAGGTCGTCCGGAACGCCAGGTCGTGCGCGGGGTTCCCGGCCGGGGTCGCCCAGCCGCGCGGGTTGGCGACGAACACCTGCACCGCCTCGGCCCCCACCTTCTCGGCGTACGCCAGCCCCGTGCCCGCCAGGCCCTTGCCGGCCACCGGGACGTGGGCACCGATCGGGTTGCGCGAGGCGGAGCCGATCGGGGTGCGCGGGGCGGAGTCCATGACCAGGAGCATCGCACGGCAGGATGGAACCGCAGCTCCCCGGGGTGGGCGCCGCAGGTCGGTCCTCCTCCCGTCCGTCCGGCTGCCCGGTCGCCCGTCCGTCGGGTTGCCCGGTCGTCGCTGTGGCGGGGCGGGCACTGGCGGGGCGGGCATCGGTGGAGCGACGGGCGGCAGGAGGGCGGAGACGATGGGCGAGGCGCTGGGTGAGGCGCTGGCGCGGGCGCAGCGTGAGTACTGGGAGCGGACGTACACCGCGCACCCCGGGATGTACGGCGAGCGACCCTCCGAGTCGGCCGTGCAGGCGGTCACCGCCTTCCGCCCGGGCGGGGCGCTGCTCGAACTCGGTGCGGGCCACGGCCGGGACGCCCTGTACTTCGTCCGCCGGGGCTTCGCCGTGACCGCGACCGACTTCAGCCCCGTGGGCCTGGACCAGTTCGCCGGGCGGGCCCGGGCCGAGGGGCTGGCGGTGAGCACCCTGGTGCAGGACGTCCGCGAGCCGCTGCGGCTGCCCGCCGACGCGGTGGACGCTGTCTACGCGCACATGCTGTTCTGCATGGCCCTGTCGACCGACGAGCTGGTGGCGCTGGTCGGGGAGGTGCGGCGGGTGCTCCGGCCCGGCGGCACTCTGGTGTACACGGGGCGGCACACCGGCGACGCGCACTTCGGCGCCGGGACGGGGCACGGCGACGGCATCTGGGAGCACGGCGGCTTCGCGGTGCACTTCTTCTCGCGCGAGCTGGTCGACCGGCTGGCGGAGGGCTGGGGCGCGCCCGGGAGCGGGCCCTTCGCCGAGCCCTCCGTCGAGCCCTTCGAGGAGGGCGAACTCCCGCGTCGGCTGTGGCGGGTGACGCAGCGGAAGCCGGGTTGATCTTCCGGGCCGGTGTTGCTCGGAGGACGGGGACGGGGGACGCGTGAGCCGAGGGGAGCGGGTGCGTTCCTGCGCCCCTCGGTGGACGGCCCCCGCGCGCCCAGGGACCGTCCGGCTCCGGGACGCCCGTCAGTGCGTGGGTTCCAGGGAGCCCGTCGCGGCCGGAGCGTCGGTCGGCCTGCGGTGGCGCAGCGCCGTCGCGGACGGGATCAGCGCGGCGGCCAGCAGGGTGACGGCGAGGAAGGAGACCGTCAGCGAACTGGCCTGCGCGATGCCGCCGACCACGGCCGGGGCGATCAGGCCGGAGGTGTACGTCACGGTGGCGACGCCGGCGATCGACTGGCTCGGGTTGGTGCCGGCCCGCCCGGCGGCGGCGAAGGCCAGCGGCACCACCACGGCGATGCCGATGCCGATCAGCGCGAAGCCGGGGATGGCCACGTACGGGCTGTCGGCGAGCACCACCAGCAGGCCGCCGACAGTGGCCACCGCGCCGCTCAGCCGGACGGTGCGCACCGGGCCCAGCCGCCGGACCACGGCGTCGCCCGCCAGCCGGGCCGCGGCCATGGTGGCGGCGAAGGCGGTGAAGCAGGCGGCCGCGACGGAGTCGGAGGCGCCCGTGACGTCGTGCAGGTAGACGCCGCTCCAGTCCATCGACGCGCCCTCGGCGAACACCGCGCAGAAGCCGACCAGGCCGATCAGCAGGGCCTCCTTGGGCGGCAGCGCGAAGCGCGGCGGGGCCTCCTCCTCGGCGGTGGGCCGGACGTCGAGCACCCCGCGCGAGACGAACTGGGCAAGCACCGCGAGCACGGCTGCGGTCGCCGCGTACTGGACCCGGGCGTCGACCTCCTGGTGGGCCGCCAGCACGCCGAACCCGGAGGCGATCAGACCGCCGAGGCTCCACATGCCGTGCAGGCCGGACATGATCGACCGGCCGAGCCGCTCCTCGACCTCGACGCCCTGGGCGTTCATCGCCACGTCCGACATGCCGGCGGTGGCGCCGTACAGGAACAGCGACAGGCAGAGCGTGACGAGGTTCGGCATCAGGGCCGGGAGGGCCAGCGAGAGGCACCAGAGCGTCAGCAGCCCCTGGAGCGCGGTGCGCGCGCCGAGGCGGTGCACGATCCGGCTGGCCAGCGGCATCGCCACGGACGCGCCGACGGCCGGGAAGACCAGGGCGATGCCGAGCTGACCGGGACTCAGATCGAGGTGGTCCTTGATCCACGGGATGCGGGTGACGAACGTGCCGGTGACGGCGCCGTGAACGGCGAACACCAGCGCCACGCTCACCCTCGCGCGCTGGACGTCCTTGAGAGTCTCGCCCATGCGGGCTCCCCCTTGGGTCGGTCGGATGGCCATAAACTATCAGGGACCCTGCCTGATAGAAACCTCTGGAAGGATGCAGGCTCATGACGACCGCTCGCACCGCCACGCCGAGCACCGCCCGGGCCATCAACGACCGGCTTGCCCTTGAGCTGCTGCTCGAACGGGGCCCGCTCACCGCATCCGACCTGCGGACCCTGACCGGGCTCTCCCGACCCACCGTCGCGGACCTGCTCGAGCGCCTCCAGCGCAGTGGCCTGGTCGCCCATGCGGGCGAGAGCGCCGCGCTGCGCCGGGGCCCCAACGCCCGCCTGTACGAACTGGTCGCCGACCGGGCCCACCTCGCCGGGATCGACATCCGCTCCACCGGCGTCAGCCTGGTGGTCGCCGACCTGACCGGACGCACTCTCGGCACTGCGACCATCCCGGCGACCTTGCCCGTGCTGCCCGTGCTGCCCGTGCTGTCAGAGGGGGCGGAGGGGGCGGAGGCGTTGGCTGGTGCTGGTGCGGGGGTCGGCTTCGCCACGGGGAGCGGGGCGGCTGATGGTGTGTCCGCCGAGGGCGGGGCGGAGGGCGACCTGCTCGTCGAGCGGACCGTCGAGGCGTTGCTCGCCACCGCTGCCGCGGCCGGTGCGAAGGAGTTGCACACCGTTGCGGTCGGCGCGCCCGGCCTGGTGGACCCTTCGACCGGCACCCTCAACAACTCGGGGAAGCTCCCCGAGTGGCACACCAAGCTGCTCGCCGCCCTGCGGTCCCGCCCCGGGACCGAGGTGATCCTCGAGAACGAGGTCAACCTCGCGGGCATCGCCGAGCATCGGCTCGGGGCGGCTCGGGGCCGACGGGACTTCGCCCTGATCTGGCTCGGGCTCGGCGTCGGTGCCGCCGTGGTGCTGGACGGCCGGCTGCGCCGCGGTGCCTCCGGCGGCACCGGGGAGATCGGCTTCCTCCCGGTGCCCGGCACGGTCGGGCTGCCCGGTGCCACCAAGTGCGACGGCGGTTTCCACTCGCTGGTGTCGAGCGCGGCGATCTGCGAACTCGCCGAGCGCCACGGCCTGAAGCCCGAGCCCGGGGCTCTCGGTACTGCTGCCGGAGCCGACACCCCTGAGCCCGCTGACCTTGAACCCGCTGCCCGTCCCGGACCGGACGGTCGCGGCGGTGCCGGCCTCGGGGCCGACCCGCTCGGGGGCGATGCCATCGAGCCCGCCGCCGAGGCGGTGGTGCGGCACGCGGTGGAGATCGGGGCCGAGGAGTTCCTGGAGGAGCTGGCCGCCCGGATCGCGGTCGGGGCTTCCGCGATCTGCGTCGTCCTCGACCCGGGGTGCGTGGTGCTCGGCGGCGAGATCGGCCAGGCCGGCGGCCCCGACCTGGCCGCCAGGGTCGAACGTCGGCTGGCCACGCTCTCCCCGCTCGCCACCGAGGTCCGGGCCGGGACGGCGGGCGGCGGCGCCGTCCTGGCCGGTGCGGTGCTGACCGCGGGTGATTCGGTCCGCCGGGAACTGTTCGGAGGAGAGTGAGGCGGCCGTGCTCCCGGCGTCGCACCGTCCCGTCGTTTCGGGCGGTCGGGTAGACGGGTGGTTGTGGTGTGCGGTCGGTGACGATCTGCCCGGGTGGGCGGGGCGGTCGGTGGCGGAGCGGCTGTCGGTGGGCCGGCCGGGCTCGGGCTCGGGTTTGGGTTCGGGCTCGGTTCGGGGTTCCGAGGTGGGGCCGGTTGAGGCTGTGCGGTTGGGTGCGGGCGCGGCGCGGGGGTTGGTGTGGGCCGGGCGTGGGGCGTGTACGGGACGGGCGGGCGGTACGGCAGGATGACGGGGTCAGTTCGTCCCTCCTCCGACCGCCCGGGAGCTGCACCGATGGCCACCTCCGATCGGCCCGTCCACCCGTACCGCATCGGTGAGGCGGCCTCGATGCTGGGGGTGAGCGCCGACACCATGCGCCGGTGGGTGGACGCGGGCCGCTTGGCCGCGACGCGCGACGAGCACGGCCACCGAATCATCGCGGGGGCCGAACTCGCCTCCTTTGCAAGGGAACTGGCCCGGACGGAGACCAGTGAGGCAGAAGGCCGTTCCTCGGCCAGGAACCGCTTTCCTGGGATCGTGACCGCGGTGGTCCTCGGCGACGTGGCCGCGCAGGTGGAGATCCAGGCCGGGCCGTTTCGGGTGGTCTCGCTGATCAGCCGCGATTCGGCGGAGGAGCTCGGACTGGTGCCGGGCGCGCCCGCCACCGCCGTGATCAAGTCGACCAACGTAGTCGTCGAGCGGCGCTGACGGATCGTCCGGCGGCGTCCGCCCCGGTGGCCGAACGGTCGACCCCAGGCCCAGGCTGTTCGAGGGCAACGGCGCGGTCGAGGGCAATGGCGCGGTCGAGTGCCGCGCGGTTCTCCACCGGAGGAGGCGACCGTCACCAGGGCCGCAGGCCGGTTCCGGTGACCGGTCGAAAGCCGTACTCGCGAGCCGCCTAGGATGCGGAGTCCGGTGGCCGGCCTGTGGCGGGGCGGCCCGGACAGTGCGTTTCCCGATCGTGCGAGAGGACGATTCCGTTGAAGAGCCGCGTGCGCGCCGTCGCCCACCGGGGTGACCCGTACCTGCACCGCGAGAACACCCTGCCGGCGGTCGAGGCGGCTCTCGCGGCCGGGGCCGACGCCGTCGAGGTCGACGTCCAGCTCACCAAGGACGGGGTGCCGGTCCTGCTCCACGACCGCACGTTGGAACGGCTGTGGAACGACCCGCGCCCGATCGCCCGGGTGACGGCCGATCAGCTCGAGGAAGTCGCCACTCCCGGTCTGCGGATCGCCACGCTGGCGGAGGCGCTGGCCGCCGTCGCCGCCGTCGAGGGCCGGCAACTGCTGATCGACCTCGACGACGCGGTCCCCGTCGCTGCGGCCTGGCAGGTCGTCAGGGACCTGGGGCTGGCGAGCCGTGTCGCGTTCTGCGGACCGGTGACGGCGATGCTCGTCGTTCGGGAGCTCGCTCCCGAAGCGGAGATCTCGCTGACCTGGAACCGTTTGCAACTCCCCAAGGCGCGACTGCTCGACGAGTTGCGCCCCAGCTACCTGAACCCTCCCTTCGGGCTGGTCGACGAGCGGCTGGTGGCGGCGGTCCACGAGGAAGGCATGGGCCTGGCCACCTGGACCGTCGACCTGCGCAGGACCATGCGGAAGATGCTCGGCCTCGGCATCGACTCCCTGACCTCCAACCGGGTCTCCCTGCTGCGTCGAACGATCGACCAGTACAGCGGCTGACCCGTTGCCGGAGCGGGTCTCGGCCCCGCCCGTCGGACAGCCACCGCCCCGAGTGGGAGGGCGCGAGCGGGGAGGAACGGCGGGGCGGCCGACGCGCCGCGCCGTTCTGTCCGTTCCGTCGGATACCACCCTCATGTGCTGCAATGAGACGATCATGATGGCGTCTTGTCGCGGAGGTGGCGGTGGCGGCAGAGGACTCCTCGAATCCGCAGGGCCCGCAGAATCCCAAAGATCCGCAGGACCGGTCGGGCCAGGGTCCGGTCCCGCAGGACCTGCCGGGCCGAAGTGGCGACCAGGGCGCCCAGGAGCCCAAGGGTTCGTACCGGGACCCCGGGCGGGGCGACGGTCCCGGTGCGGAGTCGTCGTCAACAGGAAACACCTCCATGGGCGCTGAGCGAGCATCGAGCTCCGCAGGAGCGGTGGTCGTGGTGGAAAGACCCTTGCCGGACGACCGGCGGCCGTCCCAGATGCTGCCGCCATCGGTTCGGGCGGCTGCCGCCTGGTCGGCGGCGGTGATCCTCCTCCTCACGGTGGCGGCCTTCGCGGTGTTCGTGGTGGTGGAGCTACGGGCGGCGACGATCCCGATCCTGATCGCGCTGCTGGCCACCGCGCTGCTCCACCCCGTCATGCCGTGGCTGGTCCGGCGGGGCGTCAGTCGTGGTGCCGCAGCCGGGTTGACCTGCACCGTCCTGGTCCTGGCCGTTACCGGAGGCATCGCGCTGCTGGTCAACTCCTTGGTGAACAGCGCCCCGCAGATCGCCTCCGGCCTGCGACAGGCCGGTGACCGGATCGCTTCCTGGCTGGGGCCGTTCGGCGACAAGGTCCAGTACGCCTTGCAGCAGAGCTCGGGCTCCGGGAGCACGCTGATCGACTCGCTGGCGACCGGCGTGCTGTCCGGCCTCGGCCTGGTGACGCAGCTGCTCACGGGCGGCGTTCTGGCGCTCGCCTTGGTCTTCTTCTTCCTGCGCGACGGCCACCGCTTCGGGGACGCCGTCCAGAACGCCTTCCCCGGCGGCCACTCGGACACCGTGATCGCCTGCGGTCAGCAGGCTTTCGCGGCGATGGCGGGTTTCATGCGCGGGACCACACTGATCGCGCTGATCGACGCCACCTTCATCTCCATCGGACTGTTGGTCCTGGGCGTACCGGGCGCGGCCGGCCTCGGCGCGCTGGTGTTCATGGGGGCCTACATTCCTTTTGTCGGAGCCTTTCTGTCGGGGACGGTGGCCGTACTCGTGGCCCTGGCGAACGGTGGCCTGGGGACCGCGCTGTGGGCGCTGGGCGTGGTGCTGGCCGTTCAGGCGATCGAGGGAAACATCCTGCAGCCCGTCATCCAGAGCCGGACCGTCGAACTGCATCCCGCCACGATCATGATCGCGGTGGTGGCGGGTTCGGGGATCGCCGGCATCATCGGCGCCCTGCTGGCCGTCCCGGTCAGTGCGGCTGGCCTCGGAGTGATCTCCGTCCTCCGGGACAGGGGTGGGCAGCAGGGCGGGCCCATGAGTCGACGCAGGCACTCTCGGGCCGAGAGCTGACGTCGGCCGGTCGATCTGTCGACTTTCCCATCGACCCCGGCCGCGCTTCGGAAGAGGCGCGGCCCGACGGGTCGTCAGGGGCAGTCGGTCGGAGGTGGACTGGTGTGGAGCGGGCGTTGGCGAGCCGGTTGGGGGACTGCCGGGAAGGCGGTCAGGGGGTCGGGAAGTAGGCGGTCAGCCACCGGTCGAGTTCGGCGAACACCTGGGTGCGGGCCGGTTCGCCGGACAGGACCAGGTCGTGAACGCCTCCCTCGATCCGGACAGTGGTGACGTGCGGTCCGAGACGCGGTGCGAGTGCGGCGATGTCGTCGGCCCGGAGGACCGCGTCGGTGCGCATCAGCGCCTCGTCCCAGCGGTTGGTGACGGTGGAGGCGGTCGAGGCCATCAGCAGGACCGGGCAGTCGACGGCAAGCCCGCGGCGGACCAGGCGGTGTCCGCGCTGGATCGCCGCGAGCCACCCCGCGAAGAGCGGGAAGCCCTCGGCAGGCTTCAACGCCAGGTCGAACTCCCAACTGCCACGGTGGTTCCGGTGCAGACTGTGGACGTAGTGCGGATTCAACGGGGCCGGGAGCTTGCGGGTCGGTGCGGCCCGCCCGAGGGCGTCGAGAGCGGGGGCGCCGAGCGTTCGGACGGCGGGAGCGGTCGGCATCGACAGGAACGGGCTGTTCAGGAACAGGCCGTCGATCAGGCCGAGCCCCTCGCGCCGGGCCGCCCACAGTGCCGCCACCAGACCGCCGGTCGAGTGCCCGTTCACCAACAGCCGGGTGTGGCCGTCGAGTTCGCGGATGATGCGGACCGCCTCGTCCAGCTCCTCGTCGTAGGTGCGGAGGTCCGTCACGAAGTTCGGCGAGTGGTGAGGCCGGAGCGAGCGGCCGTACTTGCGCAGGTCCAGCGCGTAGAAGGAGAAACCCGCAGCGTTGTAGTGGTCGGCCAGATGGGTCTGGAAGAAGTAGTCGGTGTAGCCGTGCAGGTACAGCACCGCCTGGCGCGAGCCCTGAACCAGCCGGCGGACCAGGGTGGCGCTCACCTCCCCTTCCTCGTCCGGGAGGAGGGGGAGCTCCACCGCCTCGTACGGGGCACCCAGGATGTCTTCACGGAACTCCACGCCAGCCACACCCATTTCCCGCTGCGCCGCACCGCCAGGGACCTCCCCGGGCGGGATCTCCTCAGTGACCATACCGGTCGGTAGCCCCGTCCGTTTGGGAAGACCGCCCTGATGGGGCCTAAGCTGCCCGCATGGTCGTCGCTTTATTGCTCGTTCTTCGTCCCGTCGCTCCTCGGCGGCCCGGCCGATGACGGGCACGCCGGCCGATGCGTCGGAGCCGCTTCCGGTCGAACGGGTAGTGGCGCTGGGGACCGCGAAGTTGATGCCCGACATCGACCGCGACGGTGGCTGGCTGCTCACCCTCGACGGCACCCCGCAGTCCTACGTCGACCTCCAGGACCCCACGTACCTCGAGTTCGAGTACGTCCAACGGATCGCGCACCTGCTGGACGTGGCCGCGGACCCGGGGGAGCCGCTGGACGCCCTGCATCTGGGCGGAGGGGCCTTGACGCTTCCCCGCTACCTGGCGCGGACGCGCCCGGGCTCGCGGCAGCAGGTGGTCGAGGTGGATGGCCCGCTGACGGAGTTCATTGCGGACCACCTGCCGTGGCCGACGGGCATCGAGGTCACCGTCGACGACGCCCGGGCCGCGCTCGCTGCGGTCGAAGAGGCAAGCGTCGACGTGGTCGTCGCGGACGTGTTCCGCGGCTCGCGGACGCCGGCCCACCTCACCAGTGTCGAGTTCGTCCAGTCGGCGGCGGCTGCGCTCCGCCCCGGAGGCTACTACGCGGCGAACCTTGCCGACGGACCTCCACTCGCCTTCGCCAAGGCCCAGGCGGCGACCCTTGCGGCCGTGTTCGCGCACATCTGCCTGGTGGCCGAGCCTGCGGTCCTGCGCGGGCGCCGCTACGGGAACATCCTGCTGATCGGCTCCGACGGGCCGATCCCTGCCGGGGAACTGACGCGACTGCTCGCCGCCGACCCTTTCCCGGCACGGCTGACGGAGTCGCCGGAGCAGGCGGCAGAGCCGGTCACCGACGCGACAGCCGAGGATTCGCCACCGCCACCGGCCGGGGCCTTCTCGCTGAACTGAACCCAGCGGCGGCCGCGGTGGTCCGGCGTAGGTGAAGTCGTACTGCACGGGGCCTCCTTCGTCTTTTGGAGTCTTGGCGGGTCTTCGGGACTTCGCGGTGATGGGCTGTTGGGTGCGACGCCCGGCGGGGCGGGAGGCCGGGCGTCGCACCAGCGGTCGGTCAGTTGGCGGACAGGACGAGACGGCGAGCGTGGTCGAGGTAGCCGACCAGTTCGAAGGCGGCGACCATCGGGTGGTTGGTGGCGTCGGTTTCTCCGCGAATCAGGGCCGCCCCCGTTTCGACGGACAGAATCCTGGTCGTCTCGGCGAGGATCTCGGCTGCGAAGCCGCGGCCGCGGAACTCCGGAAGTACCCCGAGGCAGCCGGTGACGGGCACCTCCGAGTTGTGGGAGGGGATGCCGAACCCCACCACCTGGCCCGTTGTCGTGCGGGCTATTCGCCACCAAGCCCGCTTCCCCAACATCTCCTGGCGGTAGAAGGCGACTTCGGCCCGGGCCTGTGCCTCGGCGCCGACGAGCATGCACTCCCGGATGCCGGCCCGTTCCAGGGTGCCGGGAAGCACACGGCGGATCAGGCGGACGAAGACTTCGTCGTCGGGTTCGGGAACGAATCGCAGCCTCCCGGACAGTGCCGGAACGGGCCGATCGGTCGTCCACTCGAACCGTAGGCGTTCGTTGGCGCAGCGAAGACCCGCAGCCTCCGCTGCTCGGCGCCGCCACGCGACTGCGGCGGCCACGTCCGAACGGGCGTGCCATTCGGGCGGCAGGAAGAGGTGGAACGGTGGTGCGATGGCGAGACCGTCGGCGGCAAAGACCTGATGCGCCGCCGTGAGCAGGGCAGCAGCCACAGCACTGCGCGGATCGGTGGAACAGGACGCGGCCCAGGACGCCGGCCGGGACGAGCCGGTGGAGACCGGGAGGGGCCCGAGCGGCGCGAACAGCGCGTCCAGACTGCCGGGATGGCAGTCCAGCGGCCTTCCCCACCAGACGGCGATCGCCATCGGTGTCCTGCCGGGCACGGGCTCAGCGATCCAGATCCACCCTGGTCGGTATTCGCCCAGCGCGAGGCGGGAGCGGATGAGATCAGCGGAGAGCGCGGTGGAGGAGTCCGGCTGGACGTGCGCCAGAACGGAACCGAGCTCTTGGGGGACGATCGGACGGAAGATCACGGTGCCTCCTGAGAAGGAGATTGGGAGGCGCCCAAGCGATCATGGCAACCCGTGAGTGCTGCAGCACGGAGAATCCGGCTCGCCAGGAGGGGCTGTGATCGGGGGCGCCGTGGACCGGACACCGCTTATCGGAACCATCGCACGCCTCCTCTCGGCTGCTGCCGGTCGACTGGCCGGCGTTCATTGATCCCAGAGATTAGATGCCATGAACGCCGTGTGCAAATTAATTATCGAGGGGCCGTTCGGCTCTCGTTGCGGTCGATTGAATCCTTGCAGGGGTAGGGAGAAACGTTTTCCCTACGTTTTATTTGGCTGCCAATTGGTCTTGGTGGGGTGCCCTGGCTGGGTGTGCGGGGTCACCCCGGGGTCGAGGTCCAGTTAATCGGATTAATCTCTTGAGTTTTATGGGAAATTTATTTTTCTCTGTTCTTGGCTGTGGATAGAGTCCGGTCCCGGGCGTGGGTGTCGGCGGGTGGCCGGGGGTTGCCGCGTCAGTCGACCGGATGGGCTGCCCATCGTCGGCGGGCCGAAGGGCGTCCTGTGGCCGCCATGGCCGAGTTTGACAATCCTTTGTGGGCAGATGGAGCTGGGTGGCTGCCTGCTGTTGATGTCGAACTGTTGGTGTCGAAGGTGAAGTGGAGGCGTCGATTCTTGGGGATCGGGGGCGAGGCTGTCGGATTCGGTGAGCGAAGGTGGTGTGAATGGTCTGACGGGTTGCGCTGATCCGCTCATGGGAGCTGCCGGCGGCTGACTGCGGGGATTGGCCAGGTGGCCAAGTGGATCAGCCTGTTCATCACTCGTTTCGATACGTGCCGCTGGGCTTCGGAGCCATGGCGTCACCGATGTCGGGTGGTAATGAGAACCCTGTGTTCGAAAGGTTCGGTGATTGTGCGGCGAACTGGGCGTTTCGGTGGAGGCGGGCGACTTGGTGGAGTGCGCGACGGATGCCGACAGCGGAGTGCGCTGGGGAGCCAGACGACACGGTGTTTGTCAGCGCAGACGTGGAAGAGGGTGGTTGCTGTTGTCGCCTGTGCTGGCGCATGAAGCGGAAGTCGGTCGTTCGGCAGCTTCTTGATCATCGTTGATGGGTGGTTGATCCTGGTGCCGACGGCCGAGGACAGCGCTCCATGCGTCCTGTGTGCGAAAGGGGTCGCGCGGCCCACGGGCTGGGCCGAGGAGAACGCCGCAGGGCGAGCGGGCCCGACCGCCAGCGTGATGGTGGGAGAAAGTAGGGGAAACGGATGGGGAAAGTACGGGTGGCGGCAGCTCAGTTTGAGTGTGCTGTCGGAGATGTGGCGGCCAATGTCGGGACCATCGCAGGTCTGGCGCAGGAGGCGCGGGAGGTCGGCGCGGAGGTGCTGGTCTGCTCGGAACTGGCTT
This sequence comes from Kitasatospora sp. NPDC088134, assembly GCF_044741705.1. Classification (NCBI taxonomy): domain Bacteria; kingdom Bacillati; phylum Actinomycetota; class Actinomycetes; order Kitasatosporales; family Streptomycetaceae; genus Kitasatospora; species Kitasatospora sp. NPDC088134. Next base: position 178,725 of record NZ_JBIUTD010000011.1, read on the forward strand.
TGACTGGGTATGAGCTGGAGCTCATCTCGGCCGGCCGGGAGTTGTGGACCGAGCCGGACGATCCGAGGCTGGCCCCGTTGAGGGGCGTTGGGATCGTTCTGGTGGTCAACGGTGTGCGGCATGGCCCGGGAGGGCGGCCGCGGATCGAAAGCATCGTGTTCGGGCCGGACGGCGAGGTGCTGGCGACCTACGCGAAGGAGCACTTGTACGAGAACGAGCAGGGTGTGTTCGAGCCCGGCGTCGGCGGCGGCCGGTTCCGGTGGAACGGTGTGGGTTACTCACTGGCCACCTGCTACGACAACCACTTTCCCGAGGTGTCGGCGCGGAACGCCGCGCAGGGCTGCCAGGTGCACCTGGCGAGTTCGCTGTACGGGACCGGGAGTGGGCGGGAAGAACGACGCACCGTGCACCCGGCGATAGCGAAGGCCACCGGTATGCATGTGGTGCTCGCCAACCACGTCGGCACTGCCGGCCCCTGGACGGGGTGTGGCGGGAGTGCCGCGTGGTCACCGGGTGGGGACGTGGTGGCGGAGGCCGACGGGAGCGGACCGCAACTGCTGGTGGCCGACCTGGAGGTGGAGAGACAGGGATGAGTCGGCGTGACCACAGGACGGCTGGGACGGTGGCCGAGGAGGTGGTGCGGAGGTTATTGGTTGGAGACCTGCTGGCCGGTCAGCGGTAGTCGTCGTCGGGCACCCGGTCCGCCAGGTCGTCGAGCACGGTGAAGCGGACTGCCTCGCGCAGCGGTTCGTCCGGACCGGCGTCGTCGAACTCGGCCTCGGCGTCATCGTCCGGGTACACCAGGTGCACTGCGGCCTCCTCGGCGCTGGCGGCACCGCAGTCGGGGCCGACATCGGTGCCCTCGGTGTCGATGCCGTCCTCGACGAGGCGGCCCGCCCGCGGGGAGGGTCCGTCGGACCAGCGGTCGTCGACCACGTCGGGGATGTCGTCGGGCTCCTCCTTCGACAGCAACTGCTCCAAGGACTCGCCGCGCTCGGCCTCCTCGGGGGTCGTGCCGTACGCGGTCGCGCCCTGGTAGCCGTCCGGGGGGATGACGCCCGTGTCCAGCGGATCGTCGTTCAACCGGTCCGTGAGCAGGGAATCGGCCGGTTCGAGAACGCCGTCGTCCTCGGCGGGTTCCGGGTCCTGGGCGTCCCAGTCGGTCATGACAGCACCTGTCCTCGTCGCTCGGGTGAGGTCACACGCAGTTTCTTCATGCTCGCCAGGGAGCCACCCGGCCCGCAACACGGAGCGGTCTGGAACTGCGGCGGCACGAGGGGTGACGGTGCCCGAGGGGGCGAGCCTGCGGCCCTGGAGGAGGCTGGCCGGATGCGGCCGGATGTGGTCGGACGTGGTCAGAACGGTGAGGGTCCGGGGCGTGCGGCGAGGGAAAACATCAACAGGCGCTTCGTGGGCGTAGCGAAGGCGTCAAGAACGGGACGGGTGGACGGGAGCGCGAGATGGAGTGGAGGTGTCGGAGCGACAGCGGAAGATCGGGAGGCCGACGGTGAGGGTGGGCGAAACGGGCGCGGGCGACGGTCCGGCTGTGGGCGAGCAGGCTCGGGTGCTGATGGGGCCGTGGCCCGGATCGCGGGTGGAGCCGGTCCAGGTGGAAGCCGCCGCGCGAGGAGCCGTGTGTAGGGAAACGGGTGCGCCCGGGTCGGCGCAGGCGGCGATGGCGGGGCCGGGTCCGCTGGCGGCGGAGGTGGGAGGAACGGAACAGGGGCGGAGCGCACGGGGACGGTACGTCGGGTGCAGGTACGGACTCGGCTACATCGAGGCCGAGGTCGAGAGCGAGTAGGGGGAAGGCGAGGCAAGGCTGCAACGGGTACGGACTATCGGGAGCGGAGGGTGCGGGTGCGGATGGTGTTGCGGGGCGGCGGTCCGACGGTGGGCGGGGACCGGCGCGGTGGGGCGGCACGGCATGATGGGGCGCATGGCAGGCACGTGCTCTCGCCGGTTGGTGCGGTCGGGTCGGGTGTGCGGATGGGGTGCGCGATGGTGATGAACGGTGGCGGGGTGCCGGCCTTCGTCGGGCGGCGGTCCGAGGTGGCGCGGCTGGCGGAGGCCCTGCGGGCCGCTCCGGCGGTCGTGCTGGTCGAGGGCGGAGCGGGCATCGGGAAGTCCGTCCTGGTCGAGCGGGCACTGGCGGAAGCGGCGGTGCCGCCGCACCGTGCGCTGACCGGTCGCTGCCATCCGGTGGCCGAGCCGACACCGTACGGACCGCTGTTCGACGCGCTGCGGCACAGCGGCCCGCTGCTGCCCGAGGCCGAGCAGGTGCCACGCAGTGCGGGCGCACTGCGGCCGTGGCTGCCGGACCTGGCCTCCCGGCTCCCGGAGGACGTCACCGGCGGGAGCGAGCAGTACCGGGTGCTGCAGGGAGCCCGGGCACTGCTCGGCGCCCTCGGCGAGGTCGTGTTGCAGGTCGAGGACGCGCAGTGGGCCGATCGGGCGACCCGGGAGCTGCTGCTGGTCCTCGCCAGGGACGCCCAGCCGGGACTCTCGCTGGTGGTGACCTACCGCGCGGACGAGATGCCGGAGGGGACGTCGGTGCTGGGCGCGGCCTACCGCTGCCCGCCGGGGGTGGCGGGCGGCCTGCTCCAGGTCCCACCGCTGGACGAGACCGAGGTACTGGAGCTGGCCCGCGCCGAACTCGGCTCCGGCGCCACCCCGGCACTGGCGGCCCTGCTGCACGAACGCTCCGGCGGCCTGCCCGCCGCCGTGCTGGAGGACCTGGTGACGGTTCGGGCGAGCGGCCCGCACACGGACCCGCCGACGGTGCTGGCCGCTGCCGGGCTGCCGCGCGGCCTGCACGACACGATCACCGAGCGGCTGGCGGGGCTGGGGCCCGACGGGCGACTGGTCGTGGAGACCGCGGCGGTCCTCGACGGCCCCGCGACGGAGGAACTGATCGCCGAGGTCGCCGCCCTGCCGGCGGAACGGGTTTCGGCGGGGCTGGTCGAGGCCCTGCGGGCGGCGGTCCTCGACGAACCCGAACCAGCCAGGTACGCGTTCCGGTGGGCGCCCGCCCGGGAGGTGGCGTACCGGCGGATACCGGGCCCGATCCGGTCGGCGTTGCATCGGCGCGCCATCGCGGCGCTCCGCACCGCGGAACCGCAGCCGCTGGCCCGGATCGCCGCCCACACCCGCGCCCTCGGCGACCGGGAGGCCTGGCAGCAGGCCGCCGAAGCCGCCGCGGAGCAGGCGGTGCAGCAGGGCGACACGGCGGCGGCCGGTCCACTGCTGCGCGAACTGCTCGCCGAGGCCGACCTCGCGCCGGAGCGCCGCGGCAGGGCCGCCCGCGCGCTCTCCGGGATCGCTGCCAACGCAGCCGACGACACCGCCAGCACCGAGACCCTGGCCGGCATCATCGCCGACCCCAGGCTGCCGGTGGCCGACCGCGGCGAGATCCGGCTGACGCTGGGTCTGCGCCTCGCCGTCCAGGGCGGCGACCGGTCCGGGTTCGCGCAGATAGAGCAGGCCGCGGACGAACTCGCCGAGCGTCCGGCCCGGGCGGCCCGGGCCCTGGTCGCGCTCGCCATGAACGAACGCGACGGCGGTGCGGCGGCCGGATGGGAGCGGATGGCCAAGGCCGCCGCCGCGCTGGAGGCCGAACCGGACGAGGAGGTCGCCGCCGCCTACCGGGCCACCCGGCTGACCTTCCAGGCCCGCGAGGGCGACCCGGAGCTCTGGCCCGAACTGGACCGGCTGCCCCGCGACGCCCGCAGTCCCGAACTGGTCCGGCAGACTACCCGCGCCCTGTTCAACGTCGGCGACATCGCCCTGGAGACCGGCCACGACCAGCGGGCCGGGCGGCTGCTCGCGGAGAGCCGCGCCCTGGCCCGGCAGGCCGCGATCTCCTACCTGGAGTGCTACAGCCGGATCGCCCTGCTGCGCCTCGACGGGCTGGCCGGCCGCTGGCAGGGCCTGGAGGAGCGGTTCGAGGCGCTCGGCACCGAGTTCCCGGACGTGGCCATGGCCACCGCCGAGCGCGCGATGCTGCTGGGCAGGCTGGCGGCGGCCCGGGGGCGGCTGGCGCTGGCCCGGGCCGAGTTCACCTCCGCGGCCCGCTACGGGGAGCGGGAGTCGCAGGTCACCGCCGCGATTCGGTCGGCCGCGGGCCTGGCCGGGCTGGACCTGGTGGAGCGCGGCGGGCAGGCCGCCGCCGAGGTGCTGGCCCCGGCGGTCGGCATCCTGCGGCAGGCCGGGGCCTGGGCCCGGAGCGCGGAGCTGCTGCCGGTCGCGATCGAGACGGCCCGGGCGGTGGGTGACGAGGACGGGGCGCGGCACCTGGTGGAGGAGGCCACCGACGCCCTGCACGGCATCGACGCGCCCGCCGCGCACGCGGGCCTGGAGCTGGCGCGCGGGGTCCTGCTGGAGGCCACCGACTCGTGCGGGGCGATCGAGGCCTACCGGCGGGCCCGCGACTCCTGGCGCGCGATCGGCCGACCGTACGAGGTCGCCCGGGCGGAGGAGCGGCTGGCGCGGACCCTCGCCGAACGTGACCCGCAGACCGCGGCGGAACGGCTGGCCGCCGCGGAGGCGGCGTACACCACGCTGGGGGCGGCGTCCGACGCGGCCCGCTGCCAGCACGCCCGGCGGGATCTCGGCCTGGGGCGGATGGCCTCGCCCGGGCGGCGCGGCTACGGCGAGGCGCTGTCGCCGCGTGAACGGCAGGTCGCCGAACTGGTCGGGCAGGGCGCCAGCAACCAGGACGTCGCGCAGGCGCTGTTCCTGTCGCCGCGCACGGTCGAGCACCACGTGGCGAGCGTGCTGCGCAAGCTCGGGGTCGGGCGGAAGGACGTGGGGGAGGCCTTGACGGAGGCGGAGGGTTGAGAGGAGCCGGACGAAGGGCTGAGAGGAGCTGAGGGGAACGGAGCGGCCCGGAACGGAACGGTGCCGCCCGGTCGGGGTGCCGTTCAGCAGGACGGCCGGGCGGAGGGGCGGAGGGCCGCGGCGGTGCGAAGGGCCGGGGCTGATCGGGGCGCTCGGGGAGGTGGGGCCGTGCGGACCAGGGGTGGGTGGTTGCCTGGTCCGGGGCGGGGGTTCCGGTCGGCCGGGGAGCGGACCGGTGGGGCCTGCGGGGTGACGGTCGGTCAGGTCCGCGGGTGGGGTGGGGCGGTGGTCAGTGGTGCAGGGTGGCGTACGCGGCGCTGGGGTCGATGTGGGCACCGCGGCGGTGGCGGAGGGCCGGGTGGGCGAAGGCGGTGCTCTCGGCGGCCGCGAGGGCGGCCGCGTGGGTGACGGCGCGGACGGCGAAGGTCTGTTCGCCGCGGGCGCCGGTGGCGTCGGTGGTGGGCATGGTGACCAGCCAGAGCGGCGGGTCGTAGCCGGGCGGCGGGTGCGGGACGGCCTCGGTGGCGGTGATCGTCATGGTGGCTCAGGGGCGGGGGCGGTGCGGGAGCCGGGCCAGGCGGGCGAGGTTGGCGCGCCGGGTCTGGCGTTCGACGGTGCCCCGGCCCCGGCCGGCCGCGGGCTGCGGGGCGAGGTCGGCGAAGTGCTCGCTGGCGTACAGGCGGAAGCGTTCGCGGCGGGTCATCCGGACCTCCGGGTGAGGGTTGAGGGTCTGGGGCGTGAACAGGTCCCAGCTAACCGGTGGCCCGCAGGGGTGATCAATGCGTAGTGGTACCCAACCCGGGAGGTGAAGGCTGGGTAGTGGCCGCCGGGGAGTGGGGGTACCCAGAGTTCGGGCCGGACGATGGGTAGGGGGTACGCATTGTTCGGTGGGTGGGGGCGGGGGTTTGCTTGGGGTGTCCCGATGACGGCCAGAGCCGGCCACCGACCGCCCTCAGGAGGTTTCGATGACCCGCCGCGAACGCTTCCGCCTGTACGCCAGCGAGCACTTCACCGCCCCGGACGAGTCGGCCGCCGCACTGTCGCGCTGCCGGGGGACGGTCGAACGGCAGACCAGCCGGTCCCGGCTGGCTTCGCTGGCGCGGATCTCCCCGCGGAGCGAGCAGTCCGCGCCCCGGCGGACCCAGGTCGGCGGGCGGTCCGTGCTGATCCCCGCGCAGCGGACCTGCTCGGCCCGGTCGGTCGGCCCGGAGGGCTGATCGCGCCGCCGGGAAAGGACGCTGACCCTCCGTCACCCGGGGCGGTGGTCGGACGGCGCCACGGGCGTCAGCGGATCAGGTGGGGCAGGAAACGGGCGCCCTGGTGGGTGATGGGGGAGTCGTCGGTCTCGCGGATGCCGAGGCCGGCCGACTCGCCGTCGACGACCCAGGCGCCGAGGACGGGGCGGTTGCCGTCGAAGTCGGGCAGCGGGTGGTACTGCTGGTAGCAGTGGCCCTCGGCGCCGTAGCGGTCCGGGTCGCCGGCCCAGGCGGCGAGCCGGGTCTCCCGGCCGTCGGGTTCGACGATCCGGACGCCCGCGCCCTCGCGGCCCAGCAGCGGCTTGGCCGCGTAGCCGGGGCCGTCGGGGTCGGCGAGTTCGCGGGGGCCGTCGAGGTAGGCGGGCAGCAGGTGGGGGTGACCGGGGTTCAGCTCCCAGAGCACCGCCAGCAGCGCCTTGTTGGAGAGCAGCATCTTCCAGGCCGGTTCGATCCACAGCGTGGAGCCGGTGCCGCCGCCGAGGTCGATCACGTCGAGCAGCCGGTCCGCGAACTCGTCCTCGGCCAGCCACTCCCACGGGTAGAGCTTGAACGCGGAGCGGATGAAGCGGTGCTCCAGGTCGACGAAGCGGCCGGAGAGGCCGTCCCAGCCGATGTCCTCCATGGCGATGCCGACGGTCCGCAGCCCGGCCTGCTCGGCGCACTCCTGGAGGTAGAGGGTGGTGAGCCAGTCCTCGCCCTCGGTGTCGCCGCGGGAGTGCGCGAAGTGCACCGGCCCGGGCGGGAGGAGGTGCTTCTGCCGCTCCCAGGAGGCGATCAGGCGCTCGTGCAGCGAGTTCCACTGGTCGGCGCCGGGGAAGCGCTCCTCCAGCCAGAACCACTGCGGGCCGGCCGCCTCGATCAGCGAGGTGGGGGTGTCGGCGTTGTACTCGAACAACTTCGCCGGGCCGGTACCGTCGTAGGCGAGGTCGAAGCGCCCGTACACGCTGGGCTGTTCGGCGCGCCGCCGCCAGGACTCGGCGACCACGGCGGCCAGCCGCGGGTCGGTGATCCCGAAGTCGGCGAAGCGGCCGGTGCGCACGACGTGTTCGGCGGCGGCGAGGGAGAGCTCGTGCAGCTCCTCGACCACCTCCTCCAGGGCCTCGACCTCGGGCAGCGAGAACTCGTAGTAGGCGCTCTCGTCCCAGTAGGGGTGCGGGCCGCCCTGGTTGCACGGGTCGGAGCACATCGCGTAGACGAGGCCCTGCGACTCGACGGTCGCCAGCCAGTCGGGCCGCGGGGCGATGGTGTGCCGGCGCACCGCGATCAGCCCCCGCCCGAGCCGCTGCTGCTGCCGCTGGGGCAGCCGAAGCCGCCGCGCTGGGTGGCGGCCTTGTCGAAGGTCCCGCCGCTGGCGGTGCCGGCGCCGTAGCCGCAGTAGTACCAGCGGCCCGCGCCCGCGCCGGTGCCGCCCGCCGAGCAGGAGTGCCGGTCGAGGACCTTCAGGGTGGTCGGGTCGACGCAGCGGCTCGGCGTGCTCCCCGAGGAGGAGGAACAGCCGGAGAGGGTCAGCGCGAGCGTGCCGACCATGCCCAGGGTGACGAAGCCCGAGCGGCGGCGCCCGGTCGGGGTCGGCTGCCCCGGGCCGGCGGGAACGGAAGGCTGCGGTGTCATGGCGGACCATGGTACGCGCGGCCCGAATGATACGGGTGGGGACCCCGGAACCTGATGGGACGCCAGGGAAATGGGATATCTTTTGCCGATCCTTGACCATGGCGCGGCGGTGGACGGCCGCGCCCGACCCTCCGGGGAGTCCCACGGATGAACGACATCCTGCACGGCCTCGGCGCGGCCGCCGTCTACGGCCTGGCCGGCCTGCTGCTCCTGCTGCTCGGCTACGCGCTGATCGACGTGCTCACCCCGGGCAGGCTCGGCCGGCTGATCTGGGCCGAGGGCAACCGGAACGCCGCGGTGCTGCTCAGCTCCGCGCTGCTGGGCGTCGGCGGGATCGTGTACACCGCGATCCGGTACACCTACGACGACTTCGGCAAGGGCCTGGTGTCGACGCTCTGCTTCGGGGTGCTGGGCCTGCTGCTGATGGCGCTGGCGTTCTGGCTGCTGGACCTGCTGACGCCGGGTCGGCTCGGCGCGATCCTGGTCTCCACCGAGCCGCACCCGGCGGTGTGGGTCTCGGCCAGCTGCAACCTGGCCGCCGCCGCGATCGTCGCCGCGTCGATCGCCTGAGCCGGGCAGGGCAGGGGGGACAGGGCAAGGCAGGGCAGGGCCAGGGTCGAGCCGGACCGGGGCCTGAGCGGGCGTCAGCCGCGCTTCGGCAGCAGCTCGGTGAACAGCGGCGCGACCTGGGCGGTCTCCAGCAGGAAGCCGTCGTGGCCGTGCGGGGAGGCGAGGGTGCGCAGGGCGTCGGCGTGCGGGAGCAGGGCGGCGAGCTCGGCCTGCTGGGCGGGCGGGTAGAGCCGGTCCGAGTCGACGGCGGCGACCAGCGCGGGGGCGGTGACGCGGCGCAGCGCGGCGGCGGTGCCGCCCCGGCCCCGGCCGAGGTCGTGCGCGTTCATCGCCTCGTTGAGCACCACGTAGCTGCCCGCGTCGAAGCGCCGGGCCAGCTTGGCCGCGTGGTGGTCGAGGTAGGACTCGACGGCGAACCGGCCGCCCCGCCAGGGGTGTTCGCCCGGCTGCGGGGCGCGGCCGAAGCGGGCGGCGAGCTCGGGTTCGCTGCGGTAGGTGAGCTGGGCCAGCCGGCGGGCCAGGCCGAGGCCGCGGTGCGGGCCCGCGCCGGGCGGCAGGTGGTGGTAGTCGCCGCCGTGCCAGCCCGGATCGGCCCGGACGGCGTGCAACTGGGCGGAGGCGTGCGCGATCTGCTCGGCGGAGGCCGCCGCCGCACTGGCCAGCACCAGCAGCGCCCCGACCCGCCGGGGGTGCGTCACCGCCCACTCCAGGGCGCGCATCCCGCCCATCGAGCCGCCGACCACCAGGGCCCAGCGCCCGATCCCGAGCGCGTCGGCGAGCGCCGCCTCGGCGGCGACCTGGTCGCGCTGGGTGAGGAACGGGAACCGCCCGCCCCAGGGCCGCCCGTCGGGCGCGGTCGAGGCGGGCCCGGTGGAGCCCTGGCAGCCGCCGAGCACGTTCGGCGCGACCACGAACCAGCGGTCGGTGTCCAGCGCCCGCCCGGGCCCGACCAGGGCGTCCCACCAGCCGGCCGTCGGGTGCCCGGGCCCGGCCGGACCGGCGAGGTGGCTGTCGCCGGTCAGCGCGTGCAGCACCAGGACGGCGTTGGAGCCGTCGGGCGCCGGGGTGCCCCAGGTCTCGTACGCCAGGCGGGCGTTCGGCAGCACCCCGCCCGCCTCCAGGGCGAGCGGGCCGGGCAGCGCCAGGAAGCGGCGCCGCCCGGCCGGGTCGCCGTCCCGCCAGGCCCCGGTGGCCGGCGGGTCGGCGACCGCAGAGGCGACCGCCGGGGAGGCGAGCGGGTCGGCGCCGTTCAGGACGCGCCCTTCGCCGAGCGGAAGCCGGCCTCCAGGTCGGCCCGCAGGTCGGTGACGCTCTCCAGGCCGACCGACAGCCGGACCAGGCCCGGCGCGGTGCCGGTCGCGGCCAGCTGTTCGGCGTCCAGCTGGCTGTGCGTGGTGGACGCCGGGTGGATCACCAGGCTGCGGACGTCGCCGATGTTGGCCAGGTGGCTGAACAGCTCCAGCCCGTCGACGAAGCGCCGCCCGGCCTCCACACCGTCGCGCAGCTCGAAGGAGAGCACCGCGCCGGCGCCGTTCGGCAGGTAGCGCTGCGCCGCGCCGTACCAGCGGCTGGAGGGCAGCCCCGGGTAGTGGACGGCCGCGACCTCGTCGCGCTGCTCCAGCCAGCGGGCCAGCTCCAGGGCGTTCGCGGTGTGCCGCTCCAGGCGCAGCGAGAGCGTCTCGACGCCCTGCAGCAGCAGGAAGGCCGAGTGCGGGGAGAGCGCCGGGCCGAGGTCGCGCAGCAGCTGGACCCGGAGCTTGGCGGCGAACGCGCCGGGCCCGAGGGCGTCCCAGAACCGCAGGCCGTGGTAGCTGGGGTCGGGCTCGGTGAAGCCGGGGAAGCGCTCGGCGTGCGCGCCGAAGTCGAAGGTGCCGCCGTCGACGACCACGCCGCCGATGGTGGTGCCGTGCCCGCCGAGGAACTTGGTGGCCGAGTGGACCACCACGTCCGCGCCGTGCTCGATCGGGCGCAGCAGGTACGGGGTCGGCACGGTGTTGTCGACGATCAGCGGCACCCCGGTGGCGTGCGCGACGTCGGCGACCGCGCGGATGTCCAGCACGTTGCCGCGCGGGTTGCCCAGGGACTCCGCGAACAGCGCCTTGGTGTTCGGGCGGATCGCCGCCCGCCAGGCCTCGGGGTCGTCCGGGTCCTCGACGAAGCTCACCTCGATGCCGAACCGGGGCAGGGTGTGCCGCAGCAGGTTGTAGGTGCCGCCGTACAGCGAGGCGGAGGAGACCAGGTGGTCGCCCGCGCCCGCCACCGTCAGCAGGGCCAGCGTCTCGGCGGCCTGCCCGGAGGCCAGGGCGACCGCGGCGACGCCGCCCTCCAGCGAGGCCAGGCGCTGCTCCAGGACGTCGGTGGTCGGGTTGTGGATGCGGGTGTAGATGTTGCCGGGCTCGGCCAGGGCGAACAGGTCGGCGGCGTGCGCGGTGTCCCGGAACGCGAAGGAGGTGGTCTGGTAGATCGGGACGGCCCGGGCCCCGGTGGCCGGGTCGGGCTGCGCGCCCGCGTGGATCTGCCGGGTCTCGAAGGACCAGCCGGGTACGGGGACAGCACTCTGCTCGGACATGTCGCTCCTGGAGGGCGCGCGGGACGGGGGACCGTCGGGAGGTTCGGCGGCGCGGGAGGGCCGCGGGACGGTCACGGCGTCAGACAAGCACGGCCCGGGAGCGGCCCGCCAGCGGATCGCCCGAGTGGCCATCGGGCGTCACGGGAGGACATGCGGAAGTCATCTGACGGGCTATCAGATGATGATCGTACGAATGGAGTTCGAGGTCAGGAGGACGGGACCTCCAGCAGCCGCAGGAAGGCCGCCGTGGCGGGGGAGGGCCCGGCGGTCGGCCACACCACTGTCTCCACCCGGGTCGGCGCGTCCACCACCTCGACCACCGCCACGCCCGCCAGCCCGGGGACGTACCCGGCCGGCAGCATCGCCACCGCCAGGCCCGGCCCGACCAGGCGCGGGATGTAGGCGGCGTCGTCCACCTCGAAGGCCACGTCCCGGACCAGGCCCGCCGCCGCGAACGCCAGGTCGGTCTGGGCCCGCCCGGCCGTCCCGGCCGGCAGGTCGACGAAGGGCTCGGCCGCCAGCGCGGACAACGGCACCCGGCGGCGGGCCGCCAGCGGGTGGTCCGGCGCCACCACCGCGACCAGCCGCCCCCGGGCCAGCTCGCGCACCGCCACCCCCGGCGGCCGCAGCCCCGGCGGCAGGCCCAGGAACGCGACGTCCAGCACCCCCTGCCGGACCAGCTCCGACAGGTCGTTGCTGGCCCCGACCCGCAGCCGGACCCGGACCTGCGGGTGGCGGCCGCGGAACTCCCGCAGCCCGGCCGGGATGTCGACCGCCGTCACGGTCGGGATCAGCCCCACCGCCAGCCGCCCGCGCACCTCGCCGACCGCCGCCGCGACCTCGGCCGCCGCCCGCTCGGCCGCCTCCAGGCACTGCCGGGCCGCGGGCAGGAACGCCTCGCCCGCGGCCGTCAGCCGCACCCGGCGGCTGGTCCGCTCGAACAGCCGCGCCCCCAGCTCCTGTTCGAGCCGGGCGATCTGGTGGCTGAGCGCGGACTGCACCACCAGGCAGCGCTCGGCGGCCCGGGTGAAGTTCAGCGTCTCGGCGACCGCGAGGACGTAGCGCACCTGTTGCAGCTCCATGCGATCCATCGTGCAACGAGATCGATGCGCTGACAAACATGTGTTGGACTCATCGCTCACGGCGGCGCCAGACTTCCCGTCATGAGCGCGAACACCCTCACCACCCCGACGTCGCAGGCCCGTTCGGGCCCCGCCCTGCTGCCGCGCACCGCGCTGACCGCGATCGCCCCCGCCGTCTGGGGCACCACCTACGTCGTCACCACCGAGCTGCTGCCGCCCGCCCACCCGATGTTCGCCGCCCTGCTGCGCGCCCTGCCCGCCGGGCTGATCGCGCTGGCCCTCACCCGCCGGCTGCCGCGCGGCGACTGGTGGTGGAAGGCCGCCGTGCTCGGCGCGCTGAACATCGGGCTGTTCCTGCCGCTGCTGTTCACCGCCGCCGAACGCCTCCCCGGCGGCGTCGCCGCCACCCTGGGCGCGGCCCAGCCGATGGTCGTCGCCCTGCTCGCCGTCCCGGTGCTGGGCCAACGGCTCTCCGGGCGGCGGCTGCTGTGGGCGCTGGTCGGCGTGCTCGGCGTCGGACTGGTGGTGATCGGCCCCCGGGCCCACCTCGACGCGATCGGGATCGCCGCCGGACTCGGCGGCGCCGCCAGCATGGCGCTCGGGGTCGTCCTCACCAAGCGCTGGGGCCGCCCCGAAGGCGTCGGCCCGCTCGCCCTCACCGGCTGGCAGCTCACCGCCGGCGGACTCCTGCTGCTCCCGTCGACGCTCCTGTTCGAGGGCGCGCCCCCGGCCGTCGACGGGCGGGCCGCGCTCGGCTACCTCTGGCTCGGCCTGGTCGGCGGGCTGCTCACCTACGCGCTCTGGTTCCAGGGCATCGCCCGCCTGCCGGTGACCGCCGCCGCCGTGCTCGGCCTGCTCTCCCCGCTGGTGGCCGCCGCGCTCGGCGCGCTGCTGCTCGACCAGACCCTCGGCGCCGTGCAACTGCTCGGCTTCGGGCTCGCGCTGGCCTCGATCGTCGCCGGACAGCTGCCCGACCGGGCCGGGTGATCCGGCCTGCCTGCGGGCCGGTTCGGACCCGGGGCCGAACGGGGTCGGACCCGCGGGTCGCGCGGGGTCAGACCCGGCGGATGACGGAGATCGGCATCGCGTCGACCTTCATCACCTTGACCACGTCGCCCGAGTGCGGGGCGTGCACCACCATGCCGTTGCCGATGTACATGCCGACGTGGTGCCGGTCGCCGTAGTAGATGACCAGGTCGCCGGGCTGGGCGTTGTGCCAGTCGTCGCCCACGTTGGTGCCGACGGTGGCCTGCTCCTGCGAGGTGCGCGGCAGCGAGACGTGGGCCTGGGCGTACGCGTAGACCATCAGACCGGAGCAGTCGAACTGGTCCGGCCCGGTGGCGGACCAGTGGTACGGCTTGCCTTGCTGCTCCAGGGCCACCCGGACGGCGACCGCGGCCGAGCCGCTGGCCGGTGGCAGGGTGGACGGGTCGACCCGCTCGGCGCTGCGCGAGGCGGCGCCGTCGCCGTCCAGCACGGCCCGCTGCTCGGCGGCGCTGAGCCGGCCGAGCAGTTGCTGCGACTCACGCAGCTTGGCCTGCACGTCGTTCTTGGCGCCGTTCAGCAGCTGGGTCTGGCCGTCCAGTTCGGCCAGCACGTCGGCGGCCTCGCGCTTCTGCTGGTCGAGCCGGCGCTGCTGGTCCTTGAGCGCCTTCAAGGTGTCGGCCTGGGTGCCGGCGGCCCGGTCGAAGGAGGTGGCCCGGGTGAGGTACTCGTCCGGGTCGGTGGAGAGCATCAGCCGCACCGACGGGTCGATGCCGCCCTGCCGGTACTCGTCCCCGGCGACGGCGGCCAGGCCGGCGGCCAGCTCGGTCAACTGCTGCTGGCCGCGGGCCAGCTGGTCCTGCAGCTGGTCGGCCTGCTTGCGCAGCTGGTCGGCCCGCTCCTTGGCGCCGTTGTACTTCTCGGCCGCCCGCTCCTGCTCCTCCATCAGCCTGTCGACCTGCGCCTTGACCTCGTCCTTGCCCGGCTGGGCGGGCGCGGCGTGCGCGCTCACCTGGGCCGACAGGGCGACCGCGGTCGCGGCGGCGCCGGTCAGCACGGTCACCCGGGCGCGGCTCGGCTGCTTGGGACGGCGGTGGGCGGCCACGGCAGGCTCCTTCTGTTTCCACGCCGGACCGGTGGGATGGAACGACGGTCCGAACATCGGTTTGATGCCAGACCGTAATCAAGTCCCGGGCCTCCCGTCCACTTTCGCCCCCGATCGAAGTCGTTTCCCCAGGTGGGTCGCTGACGGCAGATCAGGGGGCGGAGGTGGCAGGAGAGTAAGGTGTCACATATGACTGTGATGATCGGGGAGCGGACCGCGGCCTGGGTCGCGGACCACCTGGGGCGGGACGAGCACCTCACCGCAGCGGCCGCGCTGCGCGGCGGCTGGACGTCCGAGATGCGCAGGCTGACCGTCACCGGACCGGGCGGCGAACGGACGCTGGTGCTGCGCTCCTTCGTCGAACCGTTCTTCGTCCGGCACGCCGAGGGGCTGCTCGGGCGGGAGGCCGCGATCCTGCGGCTGCTCGCCCCCGGGAGCGTCCCGGCCGCGCGGCTGGTCGCGGTGGACGCCACCGGTGCGCGGTGCGAGCACCCCTCGCTACTGATGACCCTGCTGCCCGGCGCCGTCCGCCTGGAACCGGCCGGTGCGCCGGAGCGGGCCGACCTGGCGGCCCGTCAACTGCTGGAGATCCACCGCACCGAGGTCACCGACGCCACCCGGCCGCGCGACTACCAGCCCTGGACGGCCCCCGAGCGGGTCGCGGTCCCGCCCGGCACCGCCCGCCCCGCGCTCTGGTCCCGCGCCGTCGCGCTGATCGACCGTCACCCGCCCCGGTACCGACCCTGCTTCCTGCACCGCGACTACCACCCCGGCAACCTGCTGTACGCCCCGCGGCCCGACACCGGGGCGGAGCCTCAGGTGAGTGGGGTCGTCGACTGGGTGGAGACCTCGTGGGGCCCCGCCGATCTGGACGTCGCGCACTGCGCCACCGCGCACGCCCTGCTGTACGGCCCCGAGCACGGCCTCGCCTTCGCCGACCGCTACACCGCCGCCGGCGGCACCCTCGCGGACGACCCCGCCGACCACCTCTACTGGCGGCTGCTCGACGCGCTCGCCTTCGCGCCGGACGCCGAGAAGGTCGCCGTCCCCTGGCGCGAACTCGGCCGCACCGACCTCACCCCGCAGCTGCTCGGCGACCGCCTGGAGCGGTACGTCGCCGCGCTGCTCGACCGCTACGGGGACGGCGGGGCCTGACCCCGGGGCCCGGGCCGGACGGCGGGTGGGGCAGGATCGACCCGTGTTCGAACTGACCGCGGTGGCCGACCTGAGCGCCGCCTCCGACGACGACGCCCTGCTGCTCTGGGCCGCGCAGGGCCTCACCCGCGGAGCCCGGGCCTGGACGCGCGGGCGGGCCGTCGCGGTGGCCTGCCCCGCGCTCTCCGGCCGCGACCGGATCGCGGTGCGCGGTCCCGTCGAGGAGCTGTCGCCGCTGCTCGCCGAGGTGATCGACCTGGTCGGCCCCACGTACCGGCCGCTCGGCGACGCCGACCTGCTGGCCGGACTCGCCGCCCGGGACGACCGCCTGGAACTGCGTGGGCGGTTCGGCTGGATGGACCGCACCGGGCCGCTCGGGGACGGCGCGGCGGGCGGGGCGGTGGACGGTGCTGCGGTCGTCGCGGGGTGGCTCGGTCCGGCCGAGTCGGGCGCGGCCGGCGAGTTGATGGACCGGCACTTCCCCGACTCGCACGCCCACCCCCGGCGGGCGGGGGCCACCGCCTGGGCCGGGGTGCGCGACGCCGAGGGGCGGCTCACCGCGCTCGCCGCCGACGCCTGGCCCGCCCCCGAGGTCGGCCTGCTGGCCGGCGTGGTCGCCGACCCCGGGCGCGGGCGGGGCCGCGGACACGCCGAAGCCGCCTGTCGGCTCGTGCTGACCCGCATCCTGGAGCGCTCGCCGCGCGCCGCGCTGATGGTGCACGAGTGGAACGCGCCCGCGATCCGCCTCTACCGCCGGTTCGGACTCGCCTACCGCCCGCTGGACGCCGCCGCGCAGCGGTGACCCGCCGGCGGCGGGGGCGGGCCGGTCGTAGGGCGGCGGGGGCGTGCGGTCGTGACGGGCCGGGGCGGTCGGGCGGAGGCGGTTCGGACCGGCCTGCGGCCCGCTGGGCATTGCCGCGCAGCGGTGATCCGCCGGGGCACGGTCGGGTTCGTCGGGCACGGTCGGGTTCGTCGGAGCGCGGTCGGGCAGGGGCCGGGAGGGTGTCAGTTCCGGGTGGCGGCGAGGTGGGTGGCCGCGGTGCGCCAGGCGGTGGTGACGGCGGCGTGGGCCAGGGCGGTGGCGGTGGGGATGTCGCCGTCCAGGGTCAGTGGCGCTCCGACGTGGACGTGGACGGCGGGGCGGCGCAGGGGTGCGGTGAGGACGCCGGCGAGTTGCTTGGCGGTGGAGCCGGAGCTGATCCGGCGGGAGCCGGCCTGGCCGAGGGGGACGACCGGGGCGCCGTGGGCGGCGAGCCGGGCCAGGCCGGTGCGGAAGGGGCCGGGCGGGCTGTCGGCGGCGTCCACCCGGCGCGGCAGGCGGCCCTCGGGGTAGATGACGACGATCCGGCCGGCGGCCAGCGCGGCGGCCGCGGCGTCCAGGGCCTCGGCGGCCCGTTCGGTGCCGCGGTGCACGGGGATGTGGCCCTCGCGGACCAGCGCGCCGCCCAGCACCGGGACGCGCCAGAGCCCGGCCGTCGCCAGCACCACCGGTTCGACGCCGAGGCGCCGGACGGCGGCGAGCACCACGCCCGGGTCGACCAGGGAGGAGTGGTTGGGAGCCAGGATGCTGCCGGGGGCCAGGACCGCGTCCTCGTCCGCGGTCACGGTGAGGCGCCCGAGGACCGGGACGACGGTGCGGGCGACGGCGCTCAGCATGGGACGGCCCTCGGCTCCTCGGGATCGGCTGTTCGGCCCGGTGGTCCCGGGCGGCCCGCCCATTGTGCCGCCGCCGCGCGCGGCCCGGCCTGAGCCCGGGTACTCAACCCCGGACGGGTCCGGGTTGTCGGTACGGGTCGATAGCGTGTTCGCATGAGCGATCTGCTGCGGGATCTGCGTCGGTTGTCGCCGGAGGGGAATCCGGAGACGGTGGCCGGGTTGTTGCCGGCCGGGCGGTTGGTGAGGCCGGGCTTCGGCGACCGGGAGGCCGAGCCGGTGCTCTGGCTGAGCGAGGGGGAGGCCCCGATGGGGCTCTGGGAGCAGCTGCACCGGGCCCACCCGGCCAGCGGGCTCTGGCCGTTGCTGCTGGCCCCGCTCAAGGTGGACGAGGAGTTCCGCCCCTGGGCGAACGGGGAGTTCGACCCCCGCTCCGCGAGCGACCCGGAGTGGTACGACCCGGCCGCGCTGCTGCGCACCGGCTGGCAGTACTCCGTGACGCTGGACGAGGAGGGCGAGCCGCTCGACCCCGAGGAGAGCGCCGAACTCGACGCGAGCATCGCCCCGTTCACCTCCGGCTGGCCCGGCCCCGCCCCCGCCGGCCGGCCGGTCCGGGACCCGGACGACGCCGCCCGGGCGCTCGCCCGCCAGCTGTACGCCAACGGCGCCGGCCAGGGCCTGCGGATCGGCCTGGTCCCGGCCGCCACCGGTGCGCAGGCGCTCACCGCCCTGGGCTGGACCGGCCCCGTCAACCACGAGGACGACGTCGCCAAGGTTTCCGCCGTGCTGCTCGACTGGGAGCGCCGGTTCGGCGCCCGGCTGGTCCAGGTCGGCTTCGCGGAGCTCGAGTTGAGCGTCGCCGCGCCGCCCGCAGACCTCGACGCCGCGCTGCACGTCGCCGCCGAGCACCTCGCCTTCTGCCCCGACAACATCTTCCAGGGCTCCGGCTCCCTCGCCGAATACGCCCCCGAGCTGGTCGGCTCCGGGCAGTGGTCGTTCTGGTGGGACTGACGGGGTTCGCCGGGAACGGAGTTGATGGTCCGGGAACGGAGTTGATGGGCCGTCAACTTCGATCGGGACCGAACCACCCTTGCGAGTGGAGAACGGGCCCGGGATTCCCTCGCCCGGGTGGTTTGGTTCGTTCGCAAGCGAGTTCGAGGCCGAATCGCCTCTAGGGTGACCGTGATCGATCGGAGCCTGCCCGCCGCGAGCGGAGAGAGGGGAACGGGGATGACGGACACCACCCGGCCGGGGACGGACTCGATGCTGCGCCGCACCCTGGGCGAGCGGCGGATCGCGCTGGTCGCCTGGCGGCTGCTCGTGCTGCAGAACGCCCACCCGGCCGTCGGCGCCGGCGTCGGCGGCCTCTCCATCTACCGCAACCACCCCTGGCGGCGGATCGAGCACACCATGGACAGCGGCCGCCGCCTGTTCTTCTCCGACCCGGAGGCCCTGCACCGCGAGGTCCAGCGCCTCGAACGCAGCCACCGCCGGGTCCACGGCACCGACCGCCTCGGCCGCCCCTACAGCGCGCTCGATCCCGCCGTCCGGGTCTGGGTGCTGGTCACGCTCTACGAGGCGATGACCGCCCTCGGCGAACTCTCCGGCCGCCCGCTGCGCCCCGCCCGGCTGGAGCAGCTGTACGCCGAGTTCCGCGAGGTCTGCGCCGCCTTCGAACTGCCCGACGAGCTGTTTCCGGCCACCGCCGCCGACGTGCCCGGCTACCTCCGGGACACCATCCGCGACACCCTCGAATTCACCGACGCCGCCCAGGACATGCTGTTCAACGTCCTCGCCCGGGCACCCGCCCCGCGCCGACTCGGCCGGCTCCGCCCCGCCTGGCCGCTGCTGCGGCGAATCGTCGGCGGCTTCGTCACCGCGCTCACCCTCGCCGACCTGCCGCCCGAGTTCCGGGCCAAGTTCGGCCTGCCCCGCGGCCGGGCCGCCGCCGCATTGTCCTGGACGGTCCACCGCGGCGCCCGGGCGGTCGTCCTCCACCTGCCTGACCGGCTCCGCTACCGCACCGGCTCCGACGGGCAGCGGGCCCGGGCCGCCAGGGCTCCCCGGCCGACCCGCGCCCGGCGCCGGGACGACCGCCCCGCCCGGCTGGCCGCCTTCTACCACCAGGTGATGGACCAGACCGGCGACGGCCGGCTGACCTCGGCCGACTTCCGGGCGATGGCGCACAACGTCTGCTGGCCACTGGAGTTGGACCAGGCCGGGGAGGACGCCGTCCACGCGGCCTTCGACACCTGGTGGCAGCAGTTGCGCGCCGGCATGGACGCGGACGGCGACGGCGAGATCTCCTGCGAGGAGTTCGTCACGGCGATGCTGGCCGGCCTCGACCGCGACCCCGACTACCTGGCGGCGGGCCTGCACGTCGCCGTCCGGGCCATGTTCCGGGCCGCCGACCTCGACGGCAGCGGCCTGCTGCACGCCGACGAGTACCGCGCGCTGTTCGGCGGCTCGCGCGTCCACCCTGCCGAACTCACCCACGGGTTCCAGCAGTTGGACGCCGACGGGGACGGGCGGATCACCGAGGAGGAGTTCGTCCGCGGCTTTACCGAGTTCTTCACCGTCCGCGCCGGCAGCATCCCGGGTACCCAGTTACTCGGCCGAGCCTGAACGGCCTGGCCCCGATGGTCAGTTGGCGGCAGGAGTGGCGGTGGCCGACGCGTCGAGCAGGGCGGCCAGCGTGCGGACGCTGCCGCTGAAACGGGCGGTCGCGTCGTTGTACGGGACGACCAGGTCGTCGTCGGGCAGTTGGACGGAACTGGTGCCGGGAGACGGAGGGGAGATGTCGAAGCGCCCGTTCGGGCCGCCGACGACGACGTAGACGTCGGGCTCGGCCCGATGCAGGAACAGGACGGCGCGCTGCTCCAGCACGAACAGTGCGTCGTCCTCGACCCGGACGGCACGGCCGCCGTTCTGGCGGACGCGGATCGTGCTGCCGCCCGTCCGGGGAGCGCCCCCGTGGGCGGACAGTTGGCGCTGGACGAAGAAGCCGAAGTCGGTGCGGGTGACACCGGCCGCGTCGGTGGACTCGCCGAGGTCCTGCTGGAAGACACCCAGCACGGCGAGGTCGCTGTGTGCGTCCAACTCCCGGACGTCGGCGTAGTGGGAGGCCCAGTCGATCTGGACGTGCCGGGTCGGCGGGCCGTCGTCGGAGCAGCCGGCGGCGGACAGGGCGAGTGCGCAGAGCAGGACGGGAGGCAGGGCGCGGAGCAGGACGGAGGTGCTGGCGGGGCGCGGGCGGGGAGGCACGGCGGGCGACTCCGTTCGTCGGCCTTCCGGGAGTTGACGGTGAGTCAGTGAACCATGCGGGAGAGGAGGTGGGAAGTGCGCGCGGCAAGGGCAGTGCGTGTCCGTCCGGACTCCGGAACGGGTGCTGTTGTGGGTGTGGGTGCGGGCGGGCGGCGGTCAGACCGCTTTCGCGCTCGGGGACAGGGTCTGATTGGTGGCCGCCAGCACCTGGCCGGAGGACTGCGCGTGCATGGTGCGGCGTGCCTCGGCGATCTCCGGGTCGGAGATCGAGACCGTGATGGTGTACGGCGCGGGCCCGGAGACGGTGTTGTTCGCGTCGGTCGGCTGCTTGAGTTTCGGGCCGAGCGCCAGCGCGCCCACCCCCGGGCAGAGCGCGGCCTCCGGCAGGACGACGTGGGCGGAGGCGCTCGTCGAGCCCTCGATCACCCAGCCGCCGCCGTCCGGCAGGCGGCTCGCGCCGGACACCTCGGCGGGCAGCCCGTACGCGGCGGCGACCACCCCGTCCGGACCTTCGATCTCCACCGCGACGCCGTCCCGGCCCAGTGGCGCGGCCAGCGTCAGCGGGCCGGAGCCGCCGGCGACCAGCAGGTCGAAGAGGAACTCGCCCGGCTGGGAGGTGCCGAGGCGTTGGTAGCCGTAGGCCCCGAACGCCAGGAGCGGCGCGGGCCCGCCGTCCAGTCCGGTCGGCCGGTCGGTGTCCGGGAAGCGGTGGTAGCCGTGTCGGCCGCAGGCGCTGCCGGCGAACACGCCACCGCCGGGGAGCGCACGGTCGGCGGCGGGGCGCGGCACGCCGACCCGGGCGGACCCGTCCGCGATCTGCGGGGTGTGGGCCCGGTTCGGTCCGAACAGCACCCCGCCGACCACCAGCAGGACGATCAGCACGCCCAGCACCGCGGACCACTGCTCGCCGCGGCTGAGCAACCCGAACCGCCCCCGCAGTCCGGGTTGACGGTACACGCCGGACCCGTGGTAGCCGTCGTCCGACCGGTCGCGGCCGGAGCGCGGCCACCGCCACCCCCCGGTGCGCCGGGTCCGGGCCGGGCCCTCGGCGGACCGACGGCGGTCGCCCGGGTCGACCGGGGGTTCCCGGCGCCAGCGCTCGGCCAGCATCCGGGCCCGGGCGGACGGCTCGCTCACGGTGGCGGAGCGGACGAACTCCTCGTCCAGGACCAGTCCTTCGAACGGGTCCGGGGGCTCGACGGCGTCGGGCTGGCGGTGGTCGGGCATGGCGCCAGTATGCCTGCGCGGGCCCGGTCGCGGGGGCTATGTTCTGGATCACGGACGCCGCACCCGGGAGGGCCCCGGGCGGGCCGTCGTCCCGAGAGGCGCGCCGCCATGCCGCAGATCCTGATCGACCACTCGCCGGGCCTGGACTTCGACGCGACCGCCTTCGCCGCCGAGGTGCACGCCCTCATCCCGACGGTGATCGACGCGCCCCTCGACGCCTGCAAGACACTGGTGCGTCCGGCCCTGCGGCACCTGGTCGGCGACGGTGCGTCGGCGGACGCGGTGGTGCTGGTGGAGATCAAGATCCTGGCCGGGCGCAGCGCCGCGCTCAGGGCCGAACTCTCCGCCGGGGTGACGGAGTTGCTGCGGGCGCACGTCCGGGTGCCCGCCGCCTTCGGCGTGGAGATCACCGAACTCGACCGGGAGAGCTACGTCTTCGTCCACCACGACGGGAAGTGAGGCGCGGATCGGCCGATCCTGGAGCGGGCGCCCGGGAGCGCAGGGGCGGGGTGGAGCGGGCCCGGTCGGGCGTCTCGGCCGACCGGGCAGAATCGTTTCGGCTCAGGTGGGTGGTGGGGGAGTCGGGCGGGTCACAGTCCGGGGGTGGATTCGTCGAAGAGTAGGCAGCGGGCCCGGTTGTCCAGGTCGAGGGCGCGCCCGGAGATCACTTGGCGGCCCTGGTCGTCCACCTCCCGGGCGGTGTGGTGGATTCCCTTGGCGCCGTTCAGGTCGGGGCGGCGGGCGGTGCGCTCCGGGTTGCCGCTGGCGGGGAGGAAGATCAGGTACTCCCAGTCCCGGGCCGGGTTGTGCACCGTGGCGCAGGTGTTCGGCGACAGCCGGATGGTGACGAAGTCGGTGTCGTTGGCCACCGCCGAGCGGCCGAAGCCGACGGCGCCCGTCCGGGCCAGGTCCAGGCGCGGAGTGCTGCGGGTCTTCTCCTGCTGGAAGATCCAGATCTGGCCGGTCTCCCGGTCGTTGTAGTTCTCGTGCTCGTAGAGGCAGAACGCGTCCGCCGGGCAGGCCGCCACCCCGTGCCCGAGGACCAGGTGGGCGCCGGAGCGCTGGGCGGTCGCCGCGCCGGCCGGGGTCGCGGTCGCCGAGGTGGCGGCCAGGAGCAGCAGCCCCGCCGACGCACCAGTGATCATCTTTTTCATGCCCCGCCCAACGACCTCCCGCCTCGCCGGGTACGCGGACCGTCCGATTTCGTGACATTCCGTCACCCGGGCGGCGGTCTCGACTACTTGGCGTGACGGTTTGGTGTTGAAGTGTCACCGTCGGTGGCGGATTTTCACCCGGCGAACGGACAGACGAAGCCGGTCGGGGCCGGGGCCCGCAGGGCGGGACGCGCGGCGGGCGCCCCTTGCTTGTGCCGCCGCGCGCCGGATGCCTGTGTTGGGCCGGAGCTCGACCGTTCCAGCAGGCAAGAAGAGGTGTACCGGCACGATGTGTGGCCCCCGCCCGGCAGCACGACACGGAAGCGCGACCGGCCCGACCGGCGCTCCCCGGGCGGAGGCGGCCTGAGATGACCGGTACCCCCGGCGCCCCCAGGGCCTCCGGCGCCCCCAGGGCCTCCGGTGCCTCCGACGCGATCGGCGCCCTGCTCGGCACCGGCCCGCACCGCCCTGTTCCGCTGCCCGAGCCCGCCGAGCGCGAACGGCTGCGCACCGCCTACGGATTGGGCAAGGCCGAGACCGCGCAGGCCCTCGGCGTCAGCGCCGCCACGCTCACCGCCTGGGAGCAGGGCCGCCGCGACCCGCAGGCCGAGGGGCGTGCCGCGTACGCCCGGCTGCTGGAGGGCATGGCCGCGCAACTCGCGGAGGCGGCGGAGGCCGTGGCGGAGACGGCGGTTCCCGAGCCCGAGCCCGAGCCCGAGCCGGAGCCCGTGGCCGTTCCGATGGCTGCCCCCGGTCGCCGCCCCGGTGGCCGCCCCCGCTCCGGTGCAGCAGGTGGTGATGCTCGATCAGCATCCGGACGGGTCGCTGGTGATGGCGGTGGCCGCGCCCTGCGTGCAGTGCGGGCAGCCCTCGGTCTGCCGGGCCCAGGGCCGGCCCATGCACCTCGGCGGGTTCTGCCGACCGGCGGCGCCCGCCACGCCTGCGGCCCCCGTCGCGCCCACAGCACCCACAGCGCCCGTTGCGCCCCTGGCGCCCGCCGTTTCGCTGCCGACCCGGCGGCCCGCGCCGGTCGTTGCCACTGGGTAGCCTCGGGGCGTGGGCGGCGAGCGGGAGTCGGCGACCGGTGACAGGGAGGATGGGGAGGACGGGCCGGAGGCTGCTGCGCCTGCCTCGGCATCGCCGACCTGGCGGTCCGCGTCGGCTGTTGCTGCGGGGAAGCCTCGGGGTGCGGCCGGTGACAGCGGGCGGAAGTCGGTGGCCGGGGACAGGGAGGACGGGGAGGAGGCTGCCGCCCCCGCCGTGTCGCTGCCGACCCGGCGGTCCGCGTCGGCCGTCGCCGCCGGGAAGCCCCGTGGTGTGGGCGGCAGCAGTGGGCGGAAGGCGGCGGCCGGTGGCGCGGAGGACTGGCAGGAGGCCGCCGCGGCGCGCTTCCCGGCCGGGCCGCTGGCCGTGCTGGAGGTGGCCCCCGACGGCCGGTCGCTGATCGGGTACGACGCCGACGGGGCCGAACTGCCCGGCGAGCGCCCGTCCGGACGCGCGCTGCCCCAACTGCTGGAGTGGGCGCTGGCCGCCGGTCTCGGCTCGGCCCGTCTGCACCGCCACGGCAAGGACGGCGACCCGCTGCTCGTCCTCACCGACGCCGCCGCCACCGAACTCGGCCTGCCGCCCGCCGGCCGCGACGAGAAGACCGAGTACGTCGCCCGGATCGGCCGGCTCCCCGACACCCACCGGCAGGTCAAGGCACTCGCCAGGGCCGGCTGGCAGCTGACCCGGCGCGGCCTCGGTCCCTGGGCCCGGATCTACCGCGAGCCCGAGGCGAGCCGCCGCCAGTGCGTCCAGCTCTGCGTGCTGCCCTGGGGCGCGCTCTCCGGCGGCGGCTGGGCCGTCCCCGACACCCTGACCGCCCCCCAACTCGCCCGCCTGCTCGGCGCGTACGCCCGACGGGTCGTCACCCCGCGCGGCTCCACCGCCGTCTCCGGCCTGGAACTCGTCACCGCGCTGCGCCCCCCGACCCGCCCCGTCCGCACCGGCGGCGGCTGGGCCTCCCGCCCCGTCCGCACCAGCGGCGGCTGGGCCTCCGGCCCCGTCGAGGGCTCCCGCACCCGGGTGTCCGACGCCGCGCCGCCCGAGGTGCCCGACGAGCACCCGCTGGCCGCCGAACGCGAGGACGACGGCGTGCTGATCACCGAGGCCTGGGACTGGCACCGCCCGCTCACCGCGGCCGAACTCGCCGCGCCCTTCGCCGTCGGACTCGACGTCAACACCGCCTTCCTCGCGGCCGCCGGGCGGCTCACCCTGCCGCTGTCCGAACCCGTCCACGAGCTGGACCCCGTCTTCGACCGCAAGACGCCCGGCAGTTGGCGCGCCGACCTCTCCGGGCTCGCCCTCGACCCGCTGCTGCCCAACCCGTTCACCGCCGACGGCACCGCCCCCACCGGCCCCGCCTGGTACAGCACCGCCAAACTCGCCTACGCCCTGGAACTCGGCGCCGACGTCCGGCCCACCGAGGCGTGGCTGCGGCACGAGTCCGGGCCGTACCTCGACCCCTGGCACAAGCGGCTGCGCCAGGCCTACGTCGACACCATGGCCGCGCTCGGCGTCCCGCTCGACCTCGCCGACCGCGACCCGCTGGCCTTCCTCGACGCGATGGCCGCGCTGCCCGGCGGCGACCCGGCCGAACTCGCCGTGCTCGGCGCGATCAAGCAGACCGCCAAGGGCACCATCGGCAAGTTCCGCGAACGCCCGCGCGGCCTCGGCTACCGCCCCGGCCAGCGCTGGGCCGCGCTCGAACGCCCCACCTGGGACCCGCTGATCCGCGCCCTGGTGATCGACACCGCCACCGTCAACCTGCACCGCAAACTCGCCCGGCTGCACGTCGAACTCGGCACCGCGCCGCTCGCCGTCCTCTCCGACTGCGCGGTCTTCGCCGCCCCCGGCCCCTCCGCGCTCGACGTGCTGCGCCGCCCCGACGGCACCCTCAGCACCGCGCTGCGGCTCGGCGTCTCGCCCGGGCACGTCAAGTTCGAGGGCAGCCGACCGCTCGCCGAGGTCCGCGAGCTGATCGCCGACGGGTCCAACCCGGCCCGGTACATCAAGACCGGCGGCCGGGTCTCCGCCGACGAGTGAGCCCGTCCCGTGTACGAGCCCGTCCGGCGCGTGAGGTCGTCCGGCGTACGAGATCGTCCGGCGTACGAGGTCGTCCGAGGAGTGAGCCCGTCCGGCGGGGTGGCCGTGGTGGGTGTGGACCGTCCAGCAGCGGTGAGGAAGTGACGCCCCGTGGGGGAGATCGAAGAAGGGTTGGAACGGGTCGAGCGGACCCGTCCCGTCCCGCGCGGCGTGCCCGCCCGGGTCCGGTACCTGGTCAAGCAGGCCAAGGGTTCCACCCGGGACGTCGCCGCCGAACTCGGCGTCAGCCGGCGCACCGTGCAGCGCTGGCTGAAGGGCGACAGCAGCCCCAAACCGGACGCCGCCCGCCGGATCGAGGAACGCGTCCGGGCCCGCTGGCAGCCCGGGGTCCGCCGCCGGGTCCGCCGCCGGGCCGAGGCGGACGGCTTCATGGTGCACCTCCAGGCCCGGTTCGGCTACACCGCCACGGCCGGCTCCACCGACGACCCGCGCGAACGCCTGATCACCCAGCACCTCCCCGGCGAGGTCGCCCGCGAGCTGTACGCCGCCCGCGACGCCGGGGCCACCGAGACCGACCAGCGCCGCATCCTCGCCACCGCCCTCCAGGAGCACTACTTCAAGGACGGCGGCCGCCGCGCGGACGGCCTCACCGCCGAGATCAACGACCTCGGCTGGATCGAGCTGGAGATCTGACCCGCCACCACCCCGCCGCCCCACCGGGGAACGATCGCCGGGACGGTGCCGTTGCGGTTCCCGACGGTACGGAGCGGAGGGGGAGCGCGATGGCGGTACGGACGTGGACGGCGCCGGGCGGGGTGAAGTCGCTCCGGTGGGACGGGGCGGACCTGGTCGACCTGGTCGGCGGCGGGCGGCGATGGGAGCCGGACGGAACCTTCCGGGACTCCGGCCTCAGGTGGGGGTTCCCGTTCGACCGGGCGGCGGTGGCCCCGTCCGGACGGTACGGCGTGCTGTGGACGGAGCGCGGCACCAAGGGCCTGGTGCTGGACCTCCGGGGGCCGAAGATCGTCCGGGAGGTCGACCGCAGCCACTACCGGGCCACGGACTACGACTACCCGATCGCGCTCGGCCGGCTCCCCGACGGCCGCGAGGTGCTGGTGCACTGCCCCGAGGCGTACCACCGGATCGAGATCGAGGAGTTGGTGACGGGCACGCGACTGACCGCCGGTGAGCGCGGCTCCGTGGACGTCTTCCACGCGCAGCTGGAGGTCAGCCCCGACGGCCGGCACCTGCTGTCGGCGGGCTGGGTGTGGGCGCCGCTCGGGGTCGGGCACGTCCACGACGTGGCGGCCGCGTTCGAGGACGCGTCCACCCTCGACGGGGACGGTCTGTTCGGGCCGCACGCCGGGGTCGACGCCGAGATCGGGGCCGCCTGCTGGCTGGACGCCGACCGGGTGGTGATGGCCTCCACCCGGGAGGCCCTCGGCTGGGAGGAGGAGCCCGAGTTCGGAACCATGCAGCTCGGGGTCTGGTCGGTCGGGCAGCGCCGCTGGCTGCACCGCAGTCCGATCGACCGCCTCACCGGTGCGCTGCTGGCCCGGGGCTCCCAGGTGGTCTCGCTGAACGGCCACCCGCGGCTGCTCGACGCCGCGACCGGCCGGGTCGTCGCCGAGTGGCCCGAGGTGGGCGTTCCCGAGAAGACCGAGTGCTACGGCGCGGAGCACGTCCCCAGCGCGGTCGCGGCCGTCAGCCCCGACGGGACGCGGCTCGCCGTCGGCCTGGAGGACGGCGTCGCCGTCATCGACCTGCCGGAGCACCGGCCCGTGGGCCGGGACGGGGGAGTGGCTAAGGTCGGAGGATGAGCGCCCGTTACCTCCTTCCGTACGCCCCCGAAGCGATCGGCGGTCTGCCCGCCGGACTCGACGTCCTGGTCTGGGACGGGGACGGGCCGGTGCCGCCGGACGAGGCGTTGCGGGAGGTCGAGTTCTTCTGCCTGCCGTACATGCGGCACCCCGTCGCGCTCCCGCTGATCCCGCGCCTGCCCGCGCTCCGGGTGGTGCAGACGCTGACCGCCGGGATGGACGACGTCCTGCCGCACGTGCCGGCGGGCGTCCGGGCCGAGAACGCCCGTGGGCTGCACGACGCCAGTACCGCCGAGCTGGCCGTGACCCTGGTCCTGGCCTCGCTGCGCGGCGTCCCGCACTTCACCCGCCTCCAGCAACAGGGGCGCTGGCAGCAGGAGTTCCACCAGTCCCTCGCCGACCGGACGGTGCTGATCCTCGGGTACGGCTCGATCGGCCGGGCGCTCGCCGCCCGCCTGGAGCCCTTCGAGTGCGAGATCGTCAAGGTCGCGCGCCGCCCCCGCCCCGAGGAGGGCGTGCACGGCACCGGCGAGCTGGCGGAACTGCTCCCCACCGCGGACGTGGTCGTGCTGCTGACCCCGCTCACCCCCGAGAGCCGCCACCTGGTCGACGCCGGGTTCCTGGCCCGGATGAAGGACGGCGCCCTGCTGGTCAACGTCGCCCGCGGCCCCGTCGTCGACACCGGCGCGCTCCTGGCGGAACTCTCCGCGCAGCGCCTGCGGGCCGCGCTCGACGTCACCGACCCCGAACCGCTCCCCGCCGACCACCCGCTCTGGCACGCCCCCGGCGTCCTGATCACCCCGCACGTCGGCGGCCCCAGCAGCGCCTTCCTGCCCCGCGCCAAGCGCCTCCTGCGCGAACGCGTCCTCCGCTTCGAGAACGACCGCCGCTTCGAGGACGACCGCGGCTTCGGGAGCGACCGCCGCTTCGGGAGCGGTCGCTGACCCGTCCCCCGCGGCTCCGCGCGGTGGGGCGGTGTCCGGTCACCGGTTCGGTCGTTGTCCGTGGGGCGGGCCCGCCGGGGGCCCGACGGGAGTGCGGAGGAGAGCGGCATGCGCGACGACCTGCTGACGGCGAAGATCGCCTACGGTTTCGACAGCCTCGACGCGGACGGGGACGGTCGGCTGACGGAGCGGGACCACGTCCTGATGGGGCGTTCGTCCGCCCGTTCGCTGGGCCATGAGCCGGGTTCGGCGCAGGAGTCCCGGCTGGTGGCGGCGTACGTCGCCATCTGGCGCGAACTGCACCTGTCGGCGCTGCCGCCGGGCAGCGAGGAGATCGGCCGGGAGGAGTTCATCGCCGCCACCGCCGCCCTCGCCGACGACCCGGCCGCGGCGCGCGGCACCCTCGGGGCGCTGGCGCGGGCGTTCCTGTCGATCGCGGACACCGACGGGGACGGCCGCGTCGACCCGGAGGAGTTCTTCGTCTTCCAGCGCGGCCACTTCCCCGGCATCGAACGCGCCGACGCCGACGCCGCGTTCCGGCACCTGGACCGGGACGGGAACGGCACGCTGTCCGAGGAGGAGTTCGTCGAAGCCGTCGTCGAGTACTGGACCAGCCGTGACCCGCAGGCCCCCGGCAACTGGTGGGTGGGCGACCCGGCCCGCACCCACTCCGCCTGACCCGGAGGACCGCCGCCGCCGCCGCCGTCGGTGGCGGGCGGTGGCGGGCGGTGGCGCGGGTCGGAGGGAGCGGGGTGACGGGCCGTCAGTCCGGCTGGACGACGGAGGGGCGGTGCAGGTCGACCGGGTCGATGGCGTGCTCGTCGAAGCGGCTCTCCAGGGCCTCCAGTCCGGCCCGGTGCCGGAAGGTCTTCTCGGCCTCGGTGATCGGCAGCAGCCAGAGGATCCGGGCGTGCGACCCGCCGTCCCAGCGGCAGACCTCGAAGTCGGGCCCGAACGGGTAGGGCAGGCTCACCAGGTAGTGGTCGCACGCCGAGTCGCCCAGCCAGGGTCGGCCGATCGGCACGGTGTGCCCGACGTCGAGCCGCTGGGTGGCGGGCCCACAGTGGTAGTAGGCGTTCATGGTGACGCTCTCCAGGTTGACCGGGTCGTCGACCGGCGCCGCGAGGAAGAACTCCGTCCCGTGCCCGCCCTCCTGCACGGCCGCCCAGCAGCCCGAGCTGACGTACAGCCACCAGTCGCCCGGCCCCGCCGGGTGCACCCGCAGGACGCGGAACCCCGGGACGCGCTCCTCGATCGGCCCCGGCACCCCCGGCAACTCGTCGATCCGACGCCCCGGAAGGGTGCGGCGGAGGTGGGCGAGGAGGGCGGCGTGCGCCGGGGAGCCGTTCATCCGACCATGATCCGATGTGAAGGATCGCTGCGCTGCGGCGGGTGGGGTCACCGGCATGTTCGAGTACCACGGGTGGGTGACGGTCCGGGCGACCGCGACGGCCGAGGTCGGCGACCTGGCGGAGGAGCAGAACCCCGGGGGGAGTGGAGCGACGGGCTGCGGGTGCATCGGCCGGTGCGAGGGCGGGTAGCGGAAGGGGTGGAGCCCGAACTCTCGCCGTGCATACCGGTGTTGGAGGACCCGGGGGGGGCAGGTGGAAGCCTCAAGATCTGCTCAGGCTTCGGGTGCGGAGGGTGGGTCTCTGCCAGCATGGGCGCGTCGTAGCAGCGGGTCTCGTGGGGGAGAGGGGCGGGGGATGGCGGAGATCGCGGATGCCGGGCCGTCGGCGCTGGAGCCGTGTCCGAGCTGTGGGCGGAGTGACCGGGTGCTCGGGGTTCCGGCCGCGTACCACCGGGGGCGTGACCAGGTGACCGTCACCGGGCTGTCCCGGACCGAGGGGAATCCCTCCGGGACCGAGACGCGAAGCTTCACTTCTTCGCTGGCGCACGCCCTGCGACCCGCCCCCGTGCTGCCGCTGTCCGGCCTGGGCCACGTCGCTCTGGGCGTCCTGCTGGTGATGGTGTCGATCGGCACCTTCGTCGGTGGTGCGGCCGGCGGTCACTGGTTCGCCGACGACCCCGCCCCCGACCCCGCTCCCGAGGCCGGTCGGCCGTGGGGCTACGACCCCTACCACTCCTCGCTGTCCGCCGGGCCCGCGCACCACCCGGACCTGGCCTTCCTCGGGTGGATCTCCGCGTTCGCCCTGCTGGGGGCCGTCACGCTGTTCGTCCTCCTCCGGCGGGGACGGGCCACGCGGCGACGCCTGCTGGCCGGGCGGCCGGAGGCGGAACGGCTCTGGGCCCAGGGTTGGTACTGCGAGCGCTGCGGCTCCGTGCACTTCCGCCCCCCGGCGGGCGGGACGGCGCGCGCGATGACGCTCCAGGAGTTCCGGGCCGAGGTCTGGGGCGCAGGCGGCTACGGGCACCTCGTCGAGCGCGGCGGATTCTGACGGCTCGGCAGGGGTGGTCCGGAGCTTCACGGGCGGCGGGCGAGGAAGACGTGCTCCTTGCCCGGACGGTCCGGGGCCTCGCGGACCTCGGCCAGGTCGAACCCCGTGGCCCGCAGGTCGGCGGCTACCTCCTCGCGTTCGCGGAAGCGCAAGGTGGACTCCGAGGTGAGGTGCGCGCCGTCGGAGGCGAAGACGTAGTTCCAGCGGAACGTCACCAGCGGCCCGGCCACCTCGACCAGCTCCACCCAGTTCTCCACCGCGCCGACGCCCGGCAGTTCGGAGACCCGGTCGGACGCCTCACGCGTCCACCCCTCCCAGGCCCGGCGGGCCGGCACCCGGGACTCGAACACGAAGTGCCCGCCCGGGCGCAACGCCCCGTGCACGCCGACGAGAGCGGCGAGCCACGGACCGTCCTCGGTGATCTCCTGCGCCGCGTTGGCCGTCATGGTGACCAGGTCGACCCCGAGCGGCGGCAGCGCCGTGGCGTCACCGGTGATCCACCGGACCCGCTCGGCGCCCGGTTTCGCGCGCGCCACCTCGACCGAGGCCGCCGCCGGGTCCACCCCGATCACCTCGGTGATCTCCTGCTCCGCCGCCAGCAGCAGCGCGAACACGCCGGTGCCGCAGCCCAGGTCGAGCACCCGGCGCGCACCGAGAGCGCGCACCAGCGCGAGGTAGGGCGGCAGATCGGGGCGCTCCGGGTCGAGGGCGTCGTAGATCGCGGCGAGCCGGGGATGGGTGAAGCACTCGTCAGCCATGGTGCGGAGGTTATGGCTGACGGCGCGTCAGTCGCATCCGATTTTTCGCATACGCCCTGATGTGGGTGGGAAACAAGGGGAAGCAAGGGGAAGGTGGCGCGCCGAGGAGGGCAGGCAGGGGAGGTGCGGGGAAAAGCGGCCCGACGAGACCAACACCGAGCGCGGCGGGCGCGGCGACCGGTACCTGCCGTTCGACCTGGCGGTGCAGCCCGGGCCCGGGCTGCGGGCCTGGCACTGGGGGCCGACCGATCCGACCGGGTTCGCCGCGATGGGGGTCGCCGAGATCCTGCTGCACACCCACGACATCGCCACCGGCCTCGGCCTCGACTGGACGCCACCCGCCGGCCCGTCCGCCGCCGTGCTGGCCCGGCTGTTCCCCGACGCGCCGACCGGCACCGGGGCCGACCCGGCCGCCGTCCTGCTCTGGTGCACCGGCCGGACCGCGCTCCCCGGCCTGCCCCGCCGCACCTCCTGGGTGTGGCGGGCCGCGCTGCCGGAGTGAGCCGGCCCGGTGGCGGGAGGAGGGTGGTGACGACGCCTCAGGACGGGACGGGGACCATCCGGTGCAGGCCCTTGCGGTCGTAGTAGCGCGTCATGGCGAAGCCGAAGACCAGGCTGACCACCAGGCCGAGCAGGATCATCAGCCAGGCCCGGGTCAGGCCCGCGTCGGCCTGCGCGTCGAAGTACAGGATGGCCCGGACGCCGCCCGCGACCTGGCGCATCGGCTCGAACGCGCCGAGGAAGTGGTAGAAGGCCGGGGTCGCCTGGAGCGGCACGGTCGCGCCCGAGGACGGCAGCGCCAGTGCGATGAACACGAACATGGCGACCAGCTGGCCGAGGGTGCCGAAGGCGGCGTTGATCGCCTGCACGCCGAGGCCGACCGACATGCAGGCGCAGAACGAGAAGACCCAGAGCAGCCCCGGGTGCGGGGCGTCCATCCCGAGGATGCTGATCGTCGCCAGCATGATCATCGTGGTGGTGACGGCCGACAGCCCCGCCGTCATCGCCATCTTCACCACCAGGGTCTGGGTCCGGCTGATCGGCAGCGTCGGCCGGCGGCTGTGCCACGGCCCGATCTCGCTGTCCGCGTAGCCGAGCGCCGTGTCCACCCCGTTGTGCACCAGGTTCGCGCTCAGGAACCCGGCCAGCACCAGCAGCAGCGTGTAGTAGAAGGCGCTCAGTCCCAGCCCCGTGTGCCGCCCGATCTGGTGGCCCGGCTTCACCTGCACGTCCACCGGGTCCGCCAGCAGCAGCTGCGCCGTCGCCGGGGCGTCCGGCGCGGCCGCCACCAGCTGCTTGCCCAGCGCCGCCGAGGACTGCCGCGCCGCGGCCTGGGTGATCTGGCCCGCCAGCGAGGAGCCCAGCGACCCCGTGCCCGGGTTGGTCAGCGACAGCAGCACCGGCCGCGCCGTCGCCCGTCCGGTGGTCAGCGCGGCCACGCTGCGGCTGAAGTCCTCCGGCACCACCAGCGCCCCGTACACCTTGCCGGAGGACAGCTTCTCCTGCGCCTCGGCCATCGACACCCGCTGCCACTGCACCTGCCCCGGCGGGGTGCCCGCCGCGATCCCGTCCGCCAACTCGGCGCCCAGCGGCGCCGCGTGGCCCGGCAGGGCCGGCCCGGTGTCGGCGTCCACCAGCGCGATCGGCAGCCGGTGCAGGTCGTCCTGCGGCGTCAGGATGCCGCCCATGTACAGCAGCGACAGCACCAGCGCGACCAGGGCGCTCAGCACCCCCGGCACCAGCCACAGCTTCCAACGGCGCAGCACCCGCCCGGCCCTGGCCTGCGGCCCGTGCACCTGCGGGGGAATCCCGGTCGCCATGCCACTCCACCGACTCGTCGCCTCCGGACCCCCGGTCGGGTGCCTGGAGGCGACGATAGGTCCGCGCCCGGCCCGCCCCCGCCCGCTCCGGCGCGACACCGGCCCGGCTCACCCCAACGGGCCAGTACCGGGCGTTCGCTAGAGTCGCGGGCATGAACGACGAGCAGGTGAAGACGCCGTTCGGGAACTTCCCCGACGCCCGGCGCGCGGTGGACGCCGTCGCCGAACTGGCCGCCCCCGTGGCGGAAGCGCTCAAGAACTGGGACGCCGACCTGGCGCGGTCGGTCCTCTACGTGGACACCGACCCCGACCTCGCCGACACCGCCGTGTTCTGCGCCGCGTACGAGGTGCCCGTCGAGGTCTCGGCGAACTGCGTGGTGGTCGCGGCCAAGCGCGGCGGCGAGACCACGCTGGCCGCGGGGCTGGTCCTCGCCACCACCCGACTCGACGTCAACAAGGCCGTCCGCGGCCACCTCGGCGCCCGCAAGGCCTCCTTCGCGCCGATGGACGCCGCCGTCGGCGGGAGCGGCATGGAGTACGGCGGCATCACCCCCGTCGGCCTCCCCGCGCAGTGGCCGCTGCTGGTCGACGCCGCCGTGGCCGCGACCCCCTGGGTGCTGGTCGGCAGCGGGCGGCGGCGCGGCAAGCTGCTGCTGCCCGGGGCGGCGGTCGCGGCACTGCCCGGCGCGCAGGTGCTGGACGGGCTGGCGGGCTGAGGCCCGGCGGCCCGGTGGGTCGGTGGATTGAGCGGACACCCTGCGGCGGCGGGGAACACGGTGGGCGTCGGGGCGGTTGGACCGGGTGGTCCCCGTTCCCGAGCCGGCGCTCCGGGCGGGGTGAGCCGATGCCACACGCGAGGAGTGAGAACGAGATGACCACGGACCGTGCCGTCCTGGCCGGCGGTTGCTTCTGGGGAATGCAGGAGCTGATCCGCAAGCTCCCCGGCGTCCGGTCGACCCGCACCGGCTACACGGGCGGCGAGAACGCGCACGCCACCTACCGCAACCACCCCGGCCACGCCGAGGCGCTGGAGATCGTCTACGACCCGGAGCAGACCAGCTACCGGGCGCTGCTGGAGTTCTTCTTCCAGATCCACGACCCGAGCACCGTCGACCGGCAGGGCAACGACATCGGCAGCAGCTACCGCTCCGCGATCTTCTACGCGGACGAGCAGCAGCGCGCCACCGCGCTCGACACCATCGCGGACGTCGACGCGAGCGGCCTCTGGCCGGGCAAGGTGGTCACCGAGGTCACCCCGCTCGGCGAGTTCTGGGAGGCCGAGCCCGAGCACCAGGACTACCTCCAGCGGATCCCGAACGGCTACACCTGCCACTTCCCGCGGCCGGGTTGGAAGCTGCCGGTGCGTGACGGGGCCTGAGAGCCGGAAGGTCCGGAAGGTCCGGAAGGTGCGGTGAGGGAGCCGGTCGTGGGCGGGGAGCCCGCGGCCGGCTCCCGGCCGTTCCGGGGGCGAGGGCTCCTCGGCGAGCGGTCGTGCGGAGGCCGGTGGTCGTGTGGAGGCCGGTGGTCCTGCGGTGGGCGTCAGCCGGTTGCGCGGGCGCGCAGCAGGGCGTCGAGGGAGTCGACGATCCAGTCCCAGGAGAGCTGGGCATCGACGGGGGTGTGCGCGAAGCCGCCCGCGGCCTCCAGGGCGAGGTAGCCGTGGACGGTGCCGCCGAGCAGGCGGACGGCGTGGGTCTGGTCCGGCTCCGGGAGGTGGTAGCCGCGCAGGATCGCCCGGAGCAGCTGGGCGTGCCGGGGCGCGGCGCTGGCCGCGGCGGTCTCCGCGTCCAGGCGCAGCCGGGCGGCGTCGTAGCGGCCCGGGTGCTCGCGGGCGTAGCTGCGGTACGCCTCGGCGAAGGCGGCCAGCGCGTCGCGGCCGGCCCGGCCGGCGACCGCGTCGGCGGCGCGGTCGGCGAGCTCGGCGAGGGCGAGCAGCGCGATCCGGACCTTGAGGTCCTGGGAGCTCTTGACGTGTGAATAGAGGCTGGCGACCTTCACGTCGAAGCGGCGGGCCAGCTCGGTGACCGTCACCCGGTCGAAGCCCACCTCGTCGGCGAGCTCCGCCCCGGCCAGGGCCAGTACCTCGGGGGTCAGTCCTGCGCGTGCCACCGGTCGCGGTCTCCTCGTTCTGCTGCCCGTCCGGCCCCCGGTGGGGCCGGTCCTGCTTCCTGAGGAGATTATCCGTTTGCCTAAACGACTTAGGCAAATTAGCGTGGTGTTTCGTGAGAGAGCTGACCGAACCCGAGATCCGTGCCGCGTTCCTGAACTGTTCCAAGGGCGAGGCGAAGCGACTGAACCTGCCCCGTGAGCTGGCCGAACAGCCCTGGGGCGAGCTGGACTTCCTGGGCTGGCGCGACCCGCAGGCCCCCGACCGCGCCTACCTGGTGACCGATCTGGGCGAGGGCCCGCAGGCCGTGGTGCTGCGCAGCTCCTCCGGCAGCTGGCAGGCCCGGCGGAGCATCTGCTCGCTCTGCGTCACCACGCACACCGGCGGCGTCTCCCTGCTGGTCGCCCCGCTGGCCGGCCCCGCCGGGCGGCAGGGCAACTCGGTCGGGGCGTACATGTGCAGCGACCTCGCCTGCTCGCTGTACGTCCGGGGCCTGCGCGAGACCGGCACCAAGATGCACGAATCGCTGACGCAGCAGCAGCGGATCGACCGGACGCGCGACAATCTGGCCGCCTTCCTGGCGAAGGTCCGGGCCGGCACCCCCGTGGGCTGACCGACCGCCCCGCCGGCCCCCTTCGGTAGGGTGTCGGAGCAGCCGGTGTGCGAACGATCGCACCCCGGCGGTTCCGTGCGGTACGAGTGGGGCAAGGGGAGGAAGCGGATGACGGCTTTCACGAGGGACGCGGCAGGTACGGCGACCGGGACGGCCGGGACACTGGACGGCTCCGCGGCGTCCGAGGCGCTGGACGCGTACGACGCGCTGGAGCGCCGGATCTGGGACGGGCGCGCCGACGCCTACGCCGCGAGCTTCGCCCGGCTCTGCGCGCACCCCGTCCCCGCGCTGCTCGACGCGGCCGGGGTCGGCCCCGGCGTCGCGGTGCTGGACGTCGGTACCGGGACGGGCGCCGCCGCGGCCGCCGCCGGTGCCCGCGGAGCCCGGGTGACGGCCGTCGACGCCGAACCCAGCATGCTGACGGCCGCCCGGCGGAACGCCCCCGGGGCCGTGGTGCGTGCCGCGACGCTCCCCGAACTCCCCTTCGAGGACGGCGAGTTCGATGCGGTGGTGGGCAACTTCGTGCTCAACCACGTGGGGCGGCAGCCCGCCGCGCTCACCGAACTGCGCCGGGTGCTGCGCCCCGGCGGCCGGCTCGCGCTCACCGTCTGGGCCCAGCCGGCGCTGCCCGGGCAGACCCTGCTCGGCCGCGCCGTCGAGGCCGCCGGTACGCCCCGCCCCGCGCACCTGCCGCCCGCGCCCACCGAGCTCCAGGCCGCGAGCACCCCCGAGGGGCTGGCCGCGCTGCTCACCGACGCGGGCCTGCACGACGTCGACGTCAGTGTCCTGCGCTGGGACCACCGCACCACCCCCGAGGACTGGTGGGCCGGCCCCGCCGGCCGGGTCGCCTTCATCGGCGAACTGCTGCACCACCAGACGCCGGAGATCCGGGCCTCGGTCAAGCAGCACTTCGAACGGCTCGCGGAGGAGTTCCGGCAGCCGGACGGGCTGTTGGCGCTGCCGCATGCGGCGCTGCTGGTGTCCGGCCAGCGCTGAGCGCCTGCCGGCGGGGCTTCCGGGAGGGATGGGGGAAGGCCGGGGTGGGGACGGTTGCTGCCCCGCGCGGGTTGCCGGTGTGGGGTCGGGGTCGGGCGGGCCGGGGGGCGTACGCCGTGCTGTTGGTGTTCGGTCGGTGCTGAGCGCCTGTCGGCGGGGCTTCCGGGGGGACTGAGAGGGGCCGGCGGCGGAGGCAGTAGGGGTTGAGTGCCTGCCGGCAGGGAGAGCGGGGCTTCCGGGAGGGATGGGGGAAGGCCGGGGTGGGGACGGTTGCTGCCCCGCGCGGGTTGCCGGTGTGGGGCCGGGGTCGGGCGGGCCGGGGGGCGTACGCCGTGCTGTTGGTGTTCGGTCGGTGCTGAGGGCCTGCCGGTGGGGAGGGCCGGGCCGGTTGGCGCCACCGCGTGCGGGGTGTCGGCGTGTGGTGGGTGTCGGCCCTCTCCGGGGTGCCGGTGTTCGGCTGGGGTCAGGGGACTTCGATCGAGAGCTGGGTGCCGAGTTCCTGGAAGCCGATCCGTCGGGCGACGCGGCGGGAGGCGGCCGGGCGGGCGCGCCACTGGGGGAGGAGGCCGGCGGCGAGGGCGTGGCGGGCGGCGGCGGTTGCGGCGGTGGCGGCCAGCCCCCGGCCCCGGTGGGGCGGGGCGGTGAGGACGCCGAACTGGGCCGTGGCGAACGGCCAGGTGCGGTAGCCGCAGGCGGCGAGCACGGTGGAGCCCTCGGTCACGGCGAACGCCGGTGAGGTGATCTCGTCCAGGCCCGCTTCGTCGCGGTCCGCCGACGGGACCAGGTCCGCGAACCGTCGCAACGCCGGGTGGTCGGGCGGGAGTTGGCGCAGCTGCAGCGGAGCGGAAGCGGCAGCCGTGGGCGCGGCCGGAACCCGGTCGGTGAACTGCCGCAAGGCCGGGTGGTCGAGCGGGAGTTGGTGCAGTCGTGGGGTGGGCTGCGGCAACGCCGTTTCTTCGGGCGGAAGTCGGTGCGCCCGTGGGGCGGGCTCGCCGGGCTGCTGCAAGTTCAAGGTGTGGGGCGGGAGTTGGTGGAGTCGCCCGGCGGGGGCCGTGGTCCCGGCCGGGGTGAGGGCGTCCGGGGCGAGGTAGGCGAGGGTGGCCGGGCCGAGGAGGCGGGTGGTGGGCAGGGCGGCGCGCAGGTGGGCGGGGTCGCTCGCCGCGTCGGGGGCGGTGCGGAGGGCGGCGCGGACGAGTGCGGCGCGGCGTTCGTCCGGGGCGGTGGCCAGGGTCGCGCCGTCCAGGGTGATCAGGCCGACCCAACCGGGCGGGCAGAGACCCGAATCGGGGCTGACGAGGACGGTGGCGGTCCCCGGGGACGGGAAGGCGGCGCCGGATACGCCGGCCAGGCCCGTCCAGAGGTGCTGAGCCCGGTGGAGGAGGTCGTTCGTCATCGGGGCATTCTGCCCGGGGCGGTCGTCGGGGTGCACCGGGATTTCGTCGGGCCGCACCGGACGCCGGGTCAGTGGCCGCCGCGCGGGAACTTGCCGGGTCAGTGGCCGCCGCGCGGGAACTCGCAGCCGCCCTCCTGGTACGGGCCGTGCACCTCGATCTGCGGCGGGGTGCTGAGGGTGCCGGTCAGGCAGGGGCCGAGGCCCGGGACGGTGAGCGTGAAGTGCAGGGCGGTGGGGTACTCGGTCACCTTGGCGTCCTGGTAGCCGAGTCGGCGCAGCAGTGCCTCGGCGGACTGCGGGCCGGTGGGGCGTTCGGCCTTGGCGAGGGCGGCGGTGAGGCGGGCGGCGTGCGCCTCACCCCGGCACTGCTGCATCGGGTTCAGCGGGACGGTCTGCTGGAAGGCGTGGTTCTCCTGGTACTTGGGGTTCTCGGGGGCGGGGCCGCCCCCGGCCGTCGCGGTGGCCTTCGGCAGCTCGGTCGGCCGGCCCGCGCAACTGCTGGCGACCTCGGGATAGGCCCGGTCGTGCTCGGCGACCCGCTGCGCCAGCTCCTGCCGGGCCTGCGCGGCGGTGTCCGAGCCGGCCGTCGGGCGCGGGGTCGCGTCGGAGCGCCCCGGGGAGTCGGTGGCGGCCCTGCTGCCGCAGCCGGTCAACAGGGCGGTGGCGGCGAGCACGGCGACGGCCGCGGCGAGGACGGGACGAGGCGCGGTGCGGGACACGGGACGGGACACGGGAGGGGCACTCCGGACGCGGCGGGACGGACCCGGTCGGCCCGTCGGTCCGCCCATCCTTCCGTGTGCGACGGATCGCGCGCCAGAGTACCCGTACTCAGTCCAGGGGGTCCGGTTCGGCCGCGCAGCCCGGGCAGTCGCCGGTGTCCGGGCAGCTGCCGGTGCTCGGGCCGTCCCAGCGCGGGAGCGGTTCCGAGGTGGCCCGGGCGGCCACGCCGGCGTAGGAGACCGGCAGGTCCACCACGACCTCGTCGCCGTCCGGGCGGCCGTCCTGCTGGATCACCAGGCCGATCAGGGCGAGGTACGCGGCGCGGTCGCGGAGGTCCTGCTGCAGCCGGTCCTCCTGCGGCAGCTCGTCCTCGTCGTCGCGCTCCCAGGCGGCGACGGCCGTCTCCGCGAGCTCCTTGGGCAGCCGCACCGTCACGACGGGCTGCTGCGCCTCGATCCGCGCACCGATGGCGGCCAGGACCTCGGAGTCCGCGTGGTACTCCGCGTACCGCTGAATGTCGTTCACGGCGGGAGAGTACCGGTGCGGCGGCCGGGGCGGGCGGGCGGGTGGACGGGAGACCGGGGCAGCGGTCGGGGCGGCGGTCAGGCCGGACGGGGCGTGCCGTACCAGCGCCACGTGGTCGGGCGGGGGCGGCCGGGGAGGTCGGCGCGGCCGGTGGAGTGCAGCAGCGCCGTCCACGGGTCGGTGTCGGCGGGGGCGTCCGGGAAGAGCCGGTGCAGGGCGCGGGCGCACAGGTCGGTGGGCGGGGACCAGGGCAGGCCGAGGCCGGTGGCCAGGTCGTGGGTGTGCACCAGGGTCTCGACCACGCCCATCGCGGCGAAGCCCTCCGGGTCGGAGACTCCGAAGATGTGGTGCGCCCGGACGGTCGGCGGCGCGGTCCGGACGATCGCGGCCAGCAGCGCGCCGCAGGCGTCGAGCACCTGGAGCAGCCCCGCGACCCCGCCCGCCGGGTCGGCGGACACCGCGTTCGCCGGCCCGCCAGGCCGCTTGCGGGCCCAGCCGAACGGCACGTGGGTGTCCTGCGGCGGGTCGGCCGGGGCGAGCTGCGCGGCGTACGAGAACAGGTCGTCGGCCAGGTGCTCGCCGGTCTCCCAGCAACTCCACTCCAGCGAGCCGGCGTTGACACCCCAGTCGGCGTCCTCGGCGGCGCGCAGGGTGGTGATCGCGGCCCGGACGGCGCGGGTGACGTCGTCGGCGGTGACCGGGCCTGGGGAGGAGGAAGTCATGCGGGCGAGCGTAACAAGGCCGGACAAGGCCGTTGCGGCGGGCCGGAGACGGTGCCCGGGGCCGGAGACGGTGCCCGCCGGGGCCGGGCCGGTCGCTCGGGGATTCGGGGGATTCAGCCGGGGCGGACTTTCAACGCGTCCACCGCCGGTACGCCTGGTGGGCGGGCGGGTGGTTCGGGCACGGTTGGTGTCGGGTCGGAAACCCGGTGCGCCGAGGGGAGCGGGCGCGGGCCGGGGGAGCCGCGGCCCGTGCCGGATCGGCCTTCTCGCAGCAGCGGAGCGTCCCGCCATGCCCGTGTCGGTGCACATGTTTCCAGGTCAGGGGGACTTCCCCGTCCAGACCCTCTACCGGGCCGCCGCCGAGGACGGCGCGCTGCGCCGCCACCTGCGGGCGGTGTACCGGGAGATCGACGACGAGATCGGAGAGATCGGAGAGACCGGGGACAAGAGCGGGGCGGCCGGGCTGGCCGGCTGGCTACTCGGCGAAAACCCGCCCGGGGGAAGGGAGTTGGCGCAGGCCGCGGTCGGCGTCCAGCAGCTCGCGCACTACGGGGCGGCGGTCGGCTGGCACCGGACGCTGGTCGAGCGGCACGGCCCGCCGGACGCGCTGCTGGCCGTCAGCTTCGGTGAACTCGCCGCGCTGACCGCCGCCGGGGCGTGGACGGTCGGCGCCGGGGCGCGGGCCGCGCTCGGACTCGCCCGGGTGCTGATGCCGGACCGGGCATCGGGGGAGCGGGCGCCCGACGGGCTCACCCTGCTCGACCGGGGCGA
This sequence comes from Kitasatospora sp. NPDC088134, assembly GCF_044741705.1. NCBI lineage: Bacteria > Bacillati > Actinomycetota > Actinomycetes > Kitasatosporales > Streptomycetaceae > Kitasatospora > Kitasatospora sp. NPDC088134. The sequence goes on from NZ_JBIUTD010000011.1 coordinate 219,866, forward strand.
GGCGGCCGCGGCCGCGCTGATCGCCCGGGCCGGGACCGGGCGGGTGGTGGTCGGGTGCGTCAACAGCCCGGTGGAGTGCGTGCTCGGCGGGCCGGTCGAGGAGCTCGCCGCCGTCGAACGGCTGGCCGCCGAGGAGGGTGCGCAGGCCGTCCGGCTGCGGCTGCCGTTCGGCTCCCACCACCCCGAACTGTTCCGGCAGCGCGCCGAGTTCGAAGCGGCGCTGCGGGCCGGACCGCACCCCGGGCGGCCGGTGCTGCCGGTCTACTCCGCCGTCGCGGGGCGCTGCTACACCGGGCAGGACGACCTGTTGGCCCGGGCTGCCGACTGCCTGGTCCGGCCCGCCCACCTGCCCCGGGTGCTCGCCCTGCTCGACGCCCACGGCCACACCCACTACCGGGAGGCCGGGCCCGGCACCGCCCTCGGCCGCAACGCCGCCGACTGCCTGCGCGGCACCGGCGCCCACGTCGCCGGACACCTGACCGGTACGGACACCTCCACCCGCCTCGGCGCCGATGTCCGCCTCGATGCCCCCGCCCGTATTGATGCCCTTGCCCGCCTCGATGTCGATGCCGCCGGAAGTCCCGGCGGCCACCCCCCGAAGGGAGCGCACCGATGAACACCGTGGAACCCGCCCTCCGGGACGAGGAGTTGGCGCGGCTGCTGGGCGGCCACCCGCTGGCCGAGCGGCTGCGCCGGACGCTGGACCGATACCCCTACCGGGTCGCCGAGTCCGCCGCCGCGCGCGAACCGTACCTGTACCGGCGGTTGCGGGCGCTGCTGGCCGCCACCCCGTCGGCTGCCGAACTGCACGCCGATCCGGAGGAGTTGGCCGCCGTGCTGGCCGAGGCCGCGCTCGCCGACCCCCGGCTCGGGATGGCGCTCGTCACCCAACTGGTGCTCGGCCAGGGCTCCCTGCTGCGGCTGGCCGGTTCGCCCGAGGACGTCCGGGAGGCGCTGGACGCCGTCGACACCGGCGAGCTGCGGATCGGCTACCTGGTCACCGAGGTGGGCCGGGCCAGCAGCCACCTCGAAGCCGGAACGGTGGCCGAATTCGACGCCACCACCAGGGAGTTCGTCCTGCGGACCCGGGAAGCGGCGGACCGGAAGTTCGGCGGGGTGGCCCGGTTCCCCGGGCCGCGCGGCGCCGTCGTCGTCGCCCGGGCGGTGGACGCCGAGGGCCGGGCCGGCGGCGTGTTCGGGTTCCTGGCCACGCTCGCCGACCGGGCCGGGCCGCGACCCGGCGTCGTGCTCGGCCCGTCCGTCGCGCTGAGCGCCCTGCCGCTCAACTACCACCGGGTGCGGTTCGACGGCCTGCGCGTCCCCGAGGCGCACTGGCTGCGCGACGGCGCCCGCCTGGACGGGCGGGGCCGCCTGCACGACCCGCGCAGCGCCGACGACCGGCTGCGCCGCACCCTGTCCGTCGGCCAGGAGCTGTGGGGCGTGCTGCCCACCGTGCTCGCCGCGCTCGCCCGGCGCTCCGCTGTGCTCGCCGTCCGGCACTCCCGCCACCGCGCGACCCGGGCCGCCCTCGCCCCCGGCACTCCGCTGCTCGCCCACCGCAGCCAGCAGCGCGCCCTGCTCGGCGCCCTCGCCGATGCCTTCGCGCTCAGCTGTGCCGCCGCGCGGGCCCGCGAACTCCTGCTCGCCGCACGGGAGTCGGACGCCCCGGGGGCCGCCGCCGGGTTCGCGCCCTGGTCCGCCGTCAGCCGCCCGCTCTCCGCGTACAAGGCGCACTGCGCCGACGAGGCCGAACGCATCGTCGCCGACTGCCAGCGCCGCTGCGGCCACGCCGGACTCGCCGACGCCAACCGGTTCCCCGGCTACCACGGCTTCGCCCGGGCCTTCGACCCGGCCGGCGGCGACAGCCGGCTGATCCGCTACGACCTCGGCCGCGCGCTGCTCGAAGAATCCCCCGGAGGCGAATCCCCCGGCGGCGGACCCCCCGGAGGTCGGCCTCCCGGCGGCCGCCCCCCGGCCCGGGAGCTGCCTGCGGTCCCCGCCGACCTCGCCGACCCCGGCTGGTGGCCCGCCGTCCTGACCCGCCATCAGCACACCCTCACCGCCCGGCTGCGCCGCGCCCGGGCCGAGCGGGCAGGCGGCGGCGCCACCCCGTTCGAGGTCTGGAACCCACTGCTGGACCAGGCCGCGGAACTCGGCGCGACCTACGCGGCGCGGCTGGCGGCGCAGGACGTCCCGCGGGCGCTCGCCGCCCTCGCCCCCGGCGGCCCGTACCACGAGCCGCTGACGGCGCTGGCCGCGCTGGCCGGACTGCGCGCCGCCGAACGCGCCGCCGGGCCGCTGCTGCGGCACCGGACGCTGGCCCCGGGCGACCTCGCGGGCCTGGACCACGCGCTCGAACGCGCCTACGACCGGCTGCTGCCGCACCTCGACCTGGTCGAGGAGCTCTTCGAAGCCCAGTGACGGCCTGCGGGGCCGACAGCGGCCCGGCGGGAGAACCACCACCGAGAACCAGGACAGGAAGGGACATACGTGCGGTGAACGCGGTCGGAGTGTGGGGAACGGGACGGTACGTCCCGGAACGGGTACGGGAGAACGCCGAGGTCGCGGGCACGGTCGGGGTGACACCCGAGTGGATCGCCGAGCGGACCGGCGTGCGGCAGCGGCACGTCGCCGCGGACGGGCAGGCCGCCTCGGACCTCGCGGCGGTCGCCGTCCGCCGGGCGCTGGACTCGGCGGGCGTGCCGGCCGACCGGATCGGGCTGCTGGTCTGCGCGACCTCCACGCCCGACGAGCTGGGACCGGCCACGGCCTGCCGGGTGCAGGCCCTGGTCGGGGCGGTGCGGGCGGTCGCGCTGGACGTCTCGGCGGCCTGCTCGGGCTGGCTGTTCGGGACGAAGGTCGCGCACGACTGGCTGCGGGACGCCGACGGCCCGATGCTCGCCGTCGTGGTCGGGGTCGAGGCGTACTCGAAGTTCGTCGACCCGACCGACCGCGCCACCGCCGTGCTGTTCGCCGACGGCGCCGCCGCGACCGTGCTCGGACCGGTCGACCCGCCCGGCGGCCTCGGCGGGTTCCGGCTCGGCTCCGACGGGACGCTCGCCGACCGGGTGCTGATCCCCGCCGGCGGCAGCCGCCTCCCGGCCGACGCCAAGACCCTGGCCGCGGGCGAGCACCGCATCCGGATGGACGGACGCTTCGTCAGCCGGTTCATCCGGGAGGCGTTCCCGCGGATGCTGCACGAGACGCTGGGCGCCCACGGCCTCACCGTCGCCGACCTCGACCACGTGATCACCCACCAGCCCAACCCGGTGCTGCTGCACCGGCTCGCCGAGGAGTCCGGCCTCGCCGACCGGATGACCGTGGTCGGCGACGGGGTGGGCAACATCGGTGCCGCCAGCGCCCCGTACGCGCTGGCCACCGCGCACGCCGAGGGGCGGCTGCACCCCGGCGACCTGATCCTGCTGACCGTCTTCGGCGCCGGCATGACCTGGGGCAGCGCCCTGCTGCGCTGGTCCGGCGACCACCACCCGCTCGGGAAGGAGCGATCGTCATGACCCACCCCACCCCCTCGCTGCCCGCCGCGTTCCGGCTGGACGGGGCCCGCGCCCTGGTCACCGGCGCGTCCCGCGGCATCGGCCGGGCCTGCGCGCTGGCGCTGGCCGCGGCCGGCTGCGACCTGGTGCTGACCGCCCGCACCGAGTCGGCGCTGCAGCAGGCCGTCAAGGAGGCCGAGGCGCACGGCGTCCGGGCCCGGGCGCTGGCCGCCGACCTCGCCGAGCCCGGCGCGCCGACGGCCGTGGTCCGGCGCGCCGCCGAGGAGTTCGGCGCCCTCGACGTGCTGGTGCACAACGCCGGGGTGCTGCCCACCGCCGAGGACGGCACCCCCCTGCTGGTGCCCTTCCAGCTCTCCGCCCAGCCCGACTGGGAACGGGTGATCTCCGTCAACCTGAACGTGACCGCCGAACTCTGCCGTGCCGCGCACCCGTTCCTGGCCGCCTCCGACCGGGCCTCGCTGATCCTGATGTCCTCGGTGGCCGGACTGGTCGCCACCCCCATGATGGAGGCGTACGCGGCCTCCAAGGCCGCCCAGATCTCGCTGGCCCGCAGCCTCGGCGTCGGCTGGGCCCGCGAGGGCATCCGGGTGAACGCCGTCAGCCCCGGCTGGATCACCACCGACATGACCAGTTTCGCGGTCGAGACCGGCCCGGTCTCGGACTGGCTGATGAGCCACGTCCCGCAGGGCCGCTGGGGCACGCCCGAGGACGTCGCGGGCGCGGTGCTGTTCCTGGCCTCGCCCGCCGCCGCCCTGGTCACCGCGCAGACCCTGGTCCTGGACGGCGGCCTGAGCGTCCCCGACGGCGGACTGGCGGGCATCCCCAAGCCGCCCTCCCCGTTCGCCGCCTAGGCCGGTGCGCCGTGCCGCAGCGGACGGGTGACGGGGCGTCGGCCCCGCAGCGCGCAACGGTCGGCGCGGTGGTCGGGATCGGCTCCTGCCTGCCCGCCCGGAGCGTCGACAACACCGAGGTGATCGCCGCGGGCGGCCTCGACAGCAGCGACGAGTGGATCCGCCGCCGCACCGGCATCCACCGCCGGCGGCGGGCCGCCCCCGGCATCTCCACCGGGGACCTCGCGGTCCGGGCGGCCGCGGCCGCGATCGAGTCCGCGAGGACTTCGGCCGACGGCGGTCCGGGGGAGGGTCAACTCCACTGCGCCGAACCGGACTTCGTGCTGCTGGCCACCACGACGCCCGACCACCCCTGCCCCGCCACCGCGCCCGCCGTCGCCCACCGGCTCGGCCTGCACGGCGTCCCCGCCTTCGACGTCTCCGCGGTCTGCTCGGGCTTCCTCTACGCCCTCGCCACCGCCGACGCCCTGATCCGGTCCGGCGCCTGCCGCCGCCCGCTGGTGATCGGCGCCGACACCTACTCCACCATCGTCGACCCCACCGACCGGGACACCGCCGCGATCTTCGGCGACGGCGCCGGGGCCGTGCTGCTCGCCGCCGCCGACCCCGGCACCCCCGGCGAACTGCGCGCCGCCGACCTCGGCAGCGACGGCGCCGGGGCCGCGCTGATCACCATCGCCGCCGGGGGCTCGCGCCACCCCGACCGGCAGCGCCTCGACCCCGGCGCGCACTGGTTCCGGATGCAGGGCCGCGCCGTCTACGGCCAGGCCGTCCGGCAGCTGACCGCCTCCGCCGGCCGCGCCCTCGACCGGGCCGGCTGGAAACCCGCCGACCTGGGCGCGTTCGTCGCCCACCAGGCCAACCAGCGCATCCTCGACTCGGTCGCCGAACGGCTCGCCCTGCCCGCCGCCGCCTGCTTCGGCAACCTGCGCGAGCTCGGCAACACCGCCGCCGCGTCGATCCCGCTGGTGCTCGCCGACGACGGCCCGCAACGCGCCCTCGCCCCCGGCACCCCCACCCTGCTCACCGCCTTCGGCGGCGGCCTGACCTGGGCGTCCGTCGCCCTGACCTGGCCCGCCGCGCACCCCGTCCGCCACACCGTCGACCGACCCGTTGTCGACCGACCTGCCGTCGACCGACGCGCCGTCGACTGACGCGCCGTCGACTGACGCACTGTCAGGAGGAGACCTTCCGTGGACCACGTCACCGAACGCATCACCGCCCTGCTCACCGACAAGTTCGACGTCCCCGCCGAGCTGATCACCGCCGAGGCCAGCTTCCAGGACCTCGACCTGGACTCGCTCTCCACCGTCGAGCTGTACGTCACCCTCCAGGAGGAGTGGGACCTCCCGCTCGACACCGAGGCCGCCACGCCCGACACCACCGTCGGGCAGCTCGTCGCGCACTGCCGGGAACTGCTCGACGGGCACCGCAGCGATGGCTGACACCCCGTCGGGGGCACGCCTCGCCGCCGACCCCGTGGTGGTCACCGGCACCGGGCTGGTCACCGCCGGCGGGATCGGCGTCGAGGCGACCTGGCGGGCCGTCCGGGCGGGCCGGGGCACGGCCGCCGCCGACCCCGAACTCGCCGACAGCCCCGTGCCGATCAGCTGCCGGCCCCCCTCGGCGGACGCCCCCGTCCGGCAGGGCTGGCGGCTGGACCGCTCCACCCGGTACGTGCTGACCGCCGCCCGCGAAGCGCTGCTGGAGGCCCGGATCGAGGCGTTCGGCAGCCGGCCGCCCGGCTGGGACCCGGCCCGGGTCGCGGTGGTGATCGGCTCGGCCGCCGGCGGGATCTCCGTCCTGGAGGCCGCGCACCGCCGCCTGCTGGAGCGCGGACCGCAGGCCCTCTCCCCGCTCACCCTCACCGGCCACCTGCCCAACCTGTCCGCCGCCGGGCACCTCTCCCTCGCGCTCGGCAGCACCGGCCCCGCCCTGCACACCTCCACCGCCTGTGCCTCCGGTGCCAGCGCCGTCGTGCACGCCGCCCTGCTGCTCGCCACCGGCGCCTGCGACCTCGCGGTGGCCGGCGGCACCGACGCGATGGCCACAGCGCTCTGCTCGGCCGCCTTCGCCCGGATGGGCGCGCTGTCCCGGCGGACCGCCGAACCCGCCACCGCCTCACGGCCGTTCGACCGGGACCGGGACGGCTTCGTGCTCGCCGAGGGCGCCGGCGTGCTGGTACTGGAACGCGCCTCGCACGCCGCCGCCCGCGGTGTCCCCGTGCTGGCCGAACTCGCCGGACACGCCACCACCTCCGACGCCCACCACCCCGCCGCGCCCGACCCCGGCGGCCGCGGTCTGCGCACGGCGATCACCCTCGCGCTGCGCGCCGCCGACGCGAGCCCCGACGAGGTCGGGCACGTCAACGCGCACGGCACCGGCACCCCGCTGAACGACCGGGTCGAGGCCGCCGCGATCCGCGACCTGTTCGCCCGCACCCCGCCGAGCGTCACCTCCGCCAAGGGCGTCCTCGGCCACACCATGGGCGCCGCCGGCGCGATCGAGGCCGCCCTCACCGTCCGCACCCTGCTCACCGGCACCGTCCCGCCGACGGCCAACCACCACCGTTCCGGCCCCGACACCGCCGGAATCGACCTGGTCACCGGCCACCCCCGGGCCGACGCGCCGCGCCTCGCACTCAGCCACTCGCTCGGCTTCGGCGGCCACAACACCGTCCTGGTGCTGCGCCGCTGAGCCGCTCCCGTTGTCGGTGGCCCCCGTTGTCGGTGGTACCCGCTTGGATCGGGGCGGACCCGGAAGGAGGCGCCCCGATGGCGTGTCGAGGAGTGCTGTTCGCGCTGACGGACGAGGAGTCCGCCGCGCTGCTGGCCGCGGCCGGCGACGAGGAGGTGACGGCCCTGGTCGCGGAGATCGAGGAAGCCTGGGCCGAGGGCCGGGTCTGCGAACTCGACAAGTCCTGGGACGCCCTGCACCGCTGCCTGACCGACGGCGAACTCGCCTTCGACAACGGCGGGTTCCCGCTCTCGCACGTGATCCTCGGCGGCCGCCCGCTGACCGGGGGCGAGGACTGGCTGGTCTGCCACGTCACCGCCGAACAGGTCCGGGCGGTCGCCGAAGCCCTGGCCGCCGTGGACGAACCCTGGCTGCGCCGCCGCTACTTCGGCTTCGACTTCCCCGACTACGACGGAGAACACGGCGAGAGCGACCTCCAGTACACCGCGGCCTTCCTGCCCGACCTGCACGCGTTCTACCGCCGGGCCGCCGCCGAGGGCCGGGCCGTGGTCTTCACCGTCGACCAGTAGCGCGGGCCGGGTCAGCGATCGGCGCTCGACGGCGGTGTCCAGCCTTCCTCGGCCCGGACCGCCTTCATGATGCGCCGACTGATCTCGCCCAACTGCCGGGCCTGGGTGCGGGTCAGGGAATCGAAGACCAGCCGGTTGACGGTGTCCACGTGGCCCGGCGCGGCTCGATCGACCTTCAGCTCGCCGGCGTCGGTCAACGTGGCGAGGGTGTAGCGCCCGTCGGCCGGGTCCGGTGCGCGCCGCACCCAGTCCTTCTTCTCCAGACGGGCCACCGCGCGCGACAGGCGGGACAGGGAACTGTTCGAGTAGCCGGCCAAGGTGCTCATCCGCAGTGTCCGGTCGTCGGCATGGGCGAGCGCGAACATCACGCCGTACTCGAAGTGCGTCAGCTCGGCGTCGCGCTGCAGTTGCGCGTCGAGGGCGGCCGGGAGCCACTCCAGGACCGTGGCCAGGGCCGACCAGGTTTCCAGATCGTCGTCGCTGAGTCGTGACATGACGGCAGACTAGCGTCTTTCGCTTGACCAAGAAAGTGATCATCCCTACTCTTCACTTTCCCGGGCAAGTGAAATTCTGCCGGAACCGCACCACAGGGACGAGAAGGACTCATGGATCTGCGACTGAACGGCAAGACCGCTTTCGTCAGCGGTTCGACGCGGGGCATCGGCTTCGCCATCGCGCGCGCCCTGCTCGGCGAGGGCGTCGCGGTCACCGTCAACGGGCGGAGCGACGCCGGTGTCCAGGAAGCCCTGCGACGGCTCCGCTCCGAGTTCCCGGACGCGGAGGTCTCCGGGCTGGTCGCCGACTTCGACGATCCCGCGCAGGTGCAGGACCTCCTCGGAGCCCTGGGCGACCTCGACATCCTCGTGAACAACGTCGGCCTCTTCGGCCTCGCACGCTTCGAGGACGTCTCCGACGACCAGTGGCAGCGCTACTTCGACGTCAACGTCATGAGCGGCGTCCGGCTCTCGCGCCACGTGCTCGGCGGCATGCTCGACCGGAACTGGGGCCGCGTCATCTTCGTCGGGAGCGAGTCCGGCGTGAACATCCCCGGTGACATGGTGCACTACGGGGTGACGAAGGCGGCGATGCTCGCCCTCGGCAACGGCCTGGCCAAGCTCACGCGGGGCACCGGCGTCACCGTCAACACGATCCTCGGCGGACCCACGTACTCCGACGGTGTGGCGGACGCCGTCGCCCGGGTCGCCCAGGACCGGTCCATGACGGCGGACGAGATGAAAGCCGCGATCATCGGCGCCAACCCGACCACGCTGCTGCAGCGGTTCATCGAGCCCGGCGAGATCGCCCAACTCGCGCTCTACCTGGCCAGCCCGCTCGCGTCGGCCACCAACGGGGCGGCGGTCCGCGCCGACGGGGGCGTGCTGACGGCAATGGTCTAGGAACGGCCACCGGGCATCCGGACGACGCCCTGACCTGTGCCGGGCTCCCGCCGACCCTCTGTCGACCCCGACGGCCCCGACGGCCCCAGGGCCGGCCCGGAGCGCCGTCGGGCTGTTCGGAGGCACCGGGCTCCGGGACACTGGGGGTGCGCGGGGCCGGGGCGCGCGGGGTGGGGGTGTGCGCCAGGGGGTGGGTTCGGGGGTGGGCGGGGCTGGGTACACTCCGCCGCATGACAGTGCGTCAGCTGGAGCCGGTGCTCATGGAAGCCGACCTCGCGGCCTGGGCGGAGGCCACCGCGGCCAAGGCCGGGCTGAGTACCGCCCAGTACCTGGCCGCGCTGGTCGAGGCCGACCGGCTGGCCAGCGCCGCCGAGCGGGCCGCCCGGCTCGCCGCGCCCGCCTACCTGCAGTGGGCCGCCGACGGCCGTCCCACCGAGGACGGCCTCGAACTGGACGAGGTCTTCGGCCCGTGACCGACCCCTACCACGTCCGGATAGCCAAACCCGTCGCCGACGCCGTCCGCGAACTCCCCGCCGCCGCCCGCGCCGAACTGCGGGCCGCCCTGCTGCGCGCCGCCCGGGACCCGTACGCCTGGCCGCAGGCCGACCGCTACGACCTCGACGAGACCGTCCGGGTCGTCACCACCGCCGACGCCGTCGCGCACTACGCGATCGTGCACCCGGCCCGGCGGCTCTGGGTGTTCGCCGTCCTCACGCACTGAGGCGGGGCGGCACCCGGCTTGTCGTTCGACCACGAGGCCGCTGCTGCGAAACCGGTCGCGGTGGCGGTCGCCTCCGTGGAACGATCCAGGGCATGCATCTGGTCACTGACGGAGTCACCCCGGTCCCGCGGCTTGTGATGGTCGACGACCTCGGGAAGGACGACGGCTACTACTGCGAGCCGGACCGGCCGCTGTTCCTCGCGCCGGGCGACCGGATCCTGTTCGACGGAATGAAGATGATCCTCACAGTGACACGAGCCGGCGGCGGTACCTTCTCCCCGACCGGCCAATGGGGCGTTCGCTGCAGCCGCAGCGGCTCGCGGTTCTGACGCGCGGGCGGGGCACCCGCACGGGGATTTCCCGGACGACGGCGCGGCCTTCGCGCGATCCTGAACTCGACTGCGAGAAACAGGACTTGACGCGAAGGCCGCAGTGACGCCCCGGCCCGCCCACCACAAGGGGGGCGGCAGACCCCGACGAACCGCCGTGAACGGTTGAACGTCAGGCCGAGGCCGCCGGGCCGGTGGCGCAGGGCATGGCCGAACCAGTGGTTCAGGGCTTGGTCGGGCCGCAGAAGGCCAGGTCCACCAGGGCGACCGCGGTGGGCGTCAGTGCGGCGCCCTTCGACTGGTCGTACGGGTTCACCGAGACCGAGATCTGCCGGCGGCCCGCCCGGTCGCCGAACATGTAGGTCAGGTAGCCGTAGATCCCGCCCGGGTGGCCCCAGACGCTGCCGCAGGACAGCTTCAGCTCCATCAGGCCCAGCCCGTAGTTGGTCGGCGGCTGCACGTCGCCCGGCACCGTGCTGGTCATCTCGGCCAGCTGCGCCGGGGCGAGCAGGCGGCCGCCGAGCAGCGCCGCGTCGAACCGGGCCAGGTCGTCGTTGCTGGAGATCAGCTCGCCGGCCGCGCCCGCCACCGAGGGGTTGAAGTCCGTGACGTCCGCCGGCCCGTCGGAGAGCTGCAGGTAGCCGTGGCTGTGCGGGCCCGGGACGCCGGTGGCGGTGCCCGGCAGCGAGGTGTGCCACAGGCCGAGCGGCAGGATCACCCGGTGGCGGACCTCGCTGCGCCAGTCGTGCCCGGTGACCTTGTTCACCAGCTCGCCGAGCAGCAGGTAGTCGGTGTTCGAGTAGTGCCAGCCCTGGCCGGGCGGGAAGTACGGCGGGTGCGAGACGCCGATGGCGATCAGCTCGGACGCCGACCAGGTCCGCCAGCGGTCCTGGTCGAGCAGGCGGCGCTGGTCCGCCTCGGTGTCGTAGGCGAACCGCGGGTCCTCGGTGAAGTCGTAGAGCCCGGCGGTGTGGTTCATGACCTGCCGGACCGTGATCGCCGAACCGTTCGGGACCACGCCCGGCAGGTAGTGCTCGATCGGCTGGTCCAGCCCGACCCGGCCCTCGCCGACCAGCTGCAGGACCACCGTCGCCAGGAACGGCTTGGTGACGCTGCCGGCCCGGAACGTGCCGTCCACCGGCGCGGGTGCGCCGGTGGACAGGTCGCCGACGCCGGAGGTCCCCCGCCACACCACCCGGCCGTCCTGCCGCAGTTCGCCGGTCGCCCCACTGGCACCGGCCTTGCCGGTCAGCGCGTCCAACCCCTGCTGGAGCTGCTCCGGCCGCACCTTCGCCCCCGGCCAGGAGGAGCCCCCGGACCGGGCGGCCCCGGCGGACCCGTCGGCGTCGGCGGTTCCGGTGGCGTCGGCGGGTCCGGCGGCCCCGGTGGCTCCGGCGGTCGGGGCGAGGACGAACACCGACGCGCCCGCGAGTAGCGCGGCGGCCAGTCGCAGGGCGCCCGTTCGGTACTGCTTCACACGAATCTCCATCGCTAGGAAGAGCTGGACAGCCGGGGTTCGTCGCCGCCCAGCCTCACCGCTGCGGCCGCGCCCCGGCATCGCTCGCCGGGAGGAGAAAGATAGGACACGGATCGTCCCCGGGGAGGAAGCCACGGCGGCCCCGCCCCGACCATCGGCGGATTGCCGCCCACCCGGCCGTCATGATCCTCCGTCAGGTACGGCGGGCTGCACCGCGGCGCCGGGGCCTGTCCGTTCGAGTACCCGGCCCGTGCCGGGGCGGGCGGGGGTTCGACGGCAGGCCCTGGCATGGCGGTCCTGCGGATACGGGGAGGGGATCGCGGTGCTGGTCATGCCCGGGCGGCGGACGTCGACGATGGAGCTGCTGGCCGCCGAGGCAGCGGGGCGGGGGATGGCGGTCCGGGCGGCGGAGGAGCCGGGGCTGGTGGGCCCCGCGTACTGGTACGGCGGGCCGGTCGCGGGGGCGCGGTTGGCGCAGCGGCTCGGGTTCGCGCTGCTCGAACCGACGGACGGCTGGCTCGCCGAGCTGCCCGAGGAGTTCACGGGGCGTCAGGTCCGGGCCGGGACGCTCGCGGACGCGTGGGCGATCGACCGGCCGACCTTCGTCAAGCCGCCGCGCGACAAGTCCTTCCCCGCCGAGGTGCACGCCGACGGCTCCCGGCTGCCCGCCGACCTCGACCCGGCGACCCCCGTCCTGCTGTCCGAGGTGGTGACCTTCGCCGCCGAGTACCGGCTGTTCCTGCTGGACGGCCGGATCGCCACCGCCAGCCGCTACGCGGTCTTCGGCCGGCTCGACCCCCGACCGCTCGGCGCGGACCGGACGGACCGGGAGACCACTGCCCAGCTCGCGGAGTTCGCCGACCGGCTGGCCGTCGCCGCCGGGCCCACCCTGCCGAGCGCCGTCGTCGTGGACGTCGGGCAGCTGCTCGACCCGTACCGCCCCGGCCACCGCTGGGCCGTGGTGGAGGCCAACATGGCCTGGTTCTCGCACGCCTACGCGGCCGACCCGGCCCGGGTGCTGGACGTGGTCCTGCGGTCGGCGGGCCCGCGTGAGGACGTGCGACCCCGGGACGCGGCGTTCGAACGGCGCTGACCCGGGGTCCGGTCGTCCGAGGTGCCGGGTAGGGTCCGGGCATGGACGAGCGGGTGCGGTGGCGGCCGGTGGTGGCGCGGGCGAAGGACGGGACGATCCGGGCCTACGACCCGGCGGGGGAGATGGGCGGGGAACTGGTGCCCGTCGCGGAGTTCGGGCTGCCCGCAGGCGAGGAGGCGAGTTCCTGCGCGGTGGCGGCGGACTTCACCCGGGCCTGGTTCACCACCCTGGACGGGGTGGCGTGCCTCGCGGCGGACGGCACGGTGCGGTGGCGCGCCGCGTTCGAACCCGAGTGGACGCACCAGCACGGCCACCGGCCCGAGTGCGCGCTCTCGGCGGACGGGGCCGCCCTCTGGGTCTACCGCCCCGACGCGATGGCCGGGCGCGGTCCGGACCGCTGGACGGTGCTGGACGCGGCGACCGGCGCGCCGCTGGCCGACGTCGAACTGGCCACCGTCGGCCACGGGGCCGTGCTGCTGCCGCACCCGACCGACGGCAGCATGCTGCTGAACGTCGGGGAGGGCCAGGACGGCACCGTGGTGTACCGGGGTGTGCTGCGCGACGGCGGGCTGGAGCTGACCGAGTACCCCTGGGACGACCGCTGCCTGATCGACCGCTCCCCGGACGGCGGGCGCTTCCTGACGGTCGACCACGGCCAGGCCGACCTCACCGTGCACGACCACCCCGGCGGCGGGGCCCGGTTCACCGTCACCGTCGAGGAGTTCGGCCCCGAGGCCGTCGAGCACGAAGCCGTGATCGAGTGGAGCGGCGGCCACCTCGACGCCGACACCCTGGCCGTCGTCCTGTACGGCGAGGACGAGGACGGCGCGGAGTGGCTGCGGACCTACCGGGTCGACGCGCACACCGGCCGGGTCCTCGGGCCGTTCGACGCGCACGCCGAGGACTGCTACGACCTGTCACCGCTCGGCGACGGCAGCTGGCTGACCGACCGCGGCACCGAGCACCCCGTGCGGTGGCGGGCCGGGAGGTGAGGGACCGGGAGGTAGCGGACCGGGCGGTGAGGGCCCGGACGGTGAGGGACCGGGCGGTGAGGGCCCGGGCGGTGAGGGCCCGGGTGGTCCGGTCGACGGCGGGTCAGGAGTTCCACCAGGCCGGGCGGACCCGCAGCGACTCCTCCTTGACGCAGCCCAGCCCGTTGACGATCTCCTCGGCGTGCAGGTCCCAGCCGACCACGCCGTTGCCCTTGCGGTCGAGCTCGATCAGCCGGGCCTGCTCGGTGTGCGTCCCCGCCTGCACCTCGCAGCGCAGCACGGTGTCCCAGGCCCGCCCGTCCAGCGCGGTGCCGAACGCCACCAGCGGCAGGACCAGCACCGTCAGCGCGAGCGCCGCCCCCTGCTCGACCGCGACGAACCGCACCTGCCAGGGCTTGAGGGTGACCGGCCGCGCGGCCGTCCGGTGGTGGTGCCGACGGCGGCCCGCCCGGTACTCGTAGATGATCCCCTGACGCAGCCCCAGCGAGGCCAGCACCACCGTCAGCCCCCACCAGGGCCCGTAGAACACCCAGCACAGCACGCCCATGGCGATCGGGTTGACCAGGAGGAGCGCCACCGTCCGGGCCACCGCCTCCGCCGAGCGGCCGCGCGGCACCGCGCCGCGCGCCGCGAACACTGCGAACACCACCCGGGAGGTGATCACCGCGACCAGGCAGCCCAGCAGCGGACGGGTCGTCAGCATGCCGACCAGCACCTCGCCGAGGTTGGGCACCCCCATGGTGGTGACCACCTCGCGGGTGTGCGAGCCGCCGCCCACCGTCCAGGCGACCTTGACCAGCGGCACCGCCGCGACCAGCGCCAGCAGCACGGTGTGCCCCGGCCCGCCCTTGCGGTCCAGCTCGGCCCGCTGCCCCTGCTCCTGTCCCTGCCCCTGCTCCTGTCCCTGCCCCTGTCCCTGCCCCTGTTCGGTTCCGTCCGCCCCGCCGTCCGCCACTTCGACCGCCCGTTCCTCGTTGCCCGGTGCGGGATGCATAGCCGCCCGGGGCGGGCGGGTGCGGGTGGTTCGCCGTCACGGGTGAACGGGTTGCGCCGGGTGGCGGGGTGACGACCCGTCAGGCGGCGGTGGGGCGGCGGGCCTCGAACAGGGTGCGGGACATGGTGGAGACGAAGACGCCTTCGCGCTCGATCAGCTCGTGCAGGTCGCGCAGCCGCTCCCGGTAGCGCTCGACGGAGAAGTCCGGGACCGTCCAGATCACCTTGCGCAGGAACCAGACCACCGCGCCGACGTCGAAGAACTCCAGCCGCAGCCGCTCGTTGCGGCACTGCACCACCTCCAGCCCGGCGGCCCGGGCCCGCTCCGCCTCCACCTCGGGGTCGCGGACGGTCGGCACCTCGAACGGCCCGAGGAAGAACGCGCTCAGCTCGACGTTCGTCCGGCCGCCCACGTGCTGGGCGAAGTACGTGCCGCCCGGGGCGAGCACCCGGGCGATCTCCGGGAAGTCCACCCGGGCCGGGTGACGGCTCGTCACCAGGTCGAAGGCGCCGTCCGCGAACGGCAGCGGCACGTCCTCCGGCACTGCCACCAGGGCGGCCCCCAGCGGGTGCAGCAGCCGGGTCGCCCGCGCGGCGTTCGGCGGCCAGCCCTCGGTGGCCACCATGGTGCGCGGGAAGTTCTCCGCCCCCGCGCCCGCCAGCACCTCCCCGCCCCCGGTCTGCACGTCCAACGCCGCCGAGGCCCCCGCCAGCCGCTCGCCCAGCAGCCGCTGGTACCCCCAGGACGGCCGCTGCTCGGTGGCCCGCCCCTCCAACGCCGAGAAGTCCCAGCCGTCGACGGAAGCGGCCTCGGCCGCCGCGACCAGGGAATCGAATGATCGGTCCATGACCGGCATCCAAGCACCGGGAGGCCGTCCGGACGAACGAATTGACGCCCCGGCGGGTCGGCGCGGCCGGACCGGACACTGCCGGTGAGCCGGCCGACACCGCAGGATCCGAGGCGATCTGGAGGTGCCGACTCCAGTCGCGCCGATGCGGAGGAGCCTGTTCACGCCGCTGTCGCCCGTGCGTTCGCCCTCTCAGCGCGGTGCCCCCTGCGTCGGCGGCGGCCACCCGCCCTCAATGGCGGGACCCGCGTCCTCGGGGACGTTCGCAGCGACGAGGGCCGCGGCCTCGTACGCGCTGAGCCCGGTGCCGAGTTCTCGCTCCACCCCCGACGAGGAGGGTGTCACGACCCGCCACGACCCCGCTCCCGCCGGAGCCACTCGTGGCACGACCTCGTGGAACTCGACCGCTGTGCTGCTGAGGAGACTGAACTCGCCGTGTGAGGGGAACGGGAAGAAGACGCGTAGCTCCGGGTGGGAGTGCAGGGCCTCGGCGATCTCGGGATCGCCGAGGCGGATCACGGGGTTGCGTTCCAAGGTCAGCCGCCACGCGGTGGACACGACCCGGCCGGCAGGCGCGGCATCCAGCGGCAGGCTCGCGAGGAACGGCCAGTCCGCCATGAGGGAGCTGACAGACGCGCCCCCGCACCACGCGTGCAGGATCGCCGCCACCACGGCGAGGTCAGGGGTACTGCCGAACGCACCCCAGGGCCAGCCGTTGTCGGTGGATATCTCGAAGCGGAACTCGCGTTCCTCCTGGTTGGTCGCAAACACCTTGAACCGCGCCTTACCGCGGGCACAGCACGCGGTGACCGCCGCGTCGAACCCGTCGACGGGCTCCAGGGTGCCCAGGCGCCGATCGAGCAGGGCACTCTCCCGGACCAGGGCACTGCCCAGACTTCCCGCCGCCACCAGATCGGGGTAGAGCTCCGGATGCGCCGTACCGCAACGTTCATACATCCGCCCATCCTCCCGCAGCCGCGCCACCGGGGGAAGCGACCGGCCGGCGGCGCCGTACCGCACAGTCGGTCGGGCGCCGGGCCTCCGGGCTCTGTGGCGGGCGGGGGCGGGGTGTGTGCGGTCCGGGGCGGGTGCGGGGGGTCGGGCGGGGTCCGGCATCATCGGCGTCATGAGCGACGCGCACGACGGCCGACTGGCCCATCTCTGGCAGGACTTCCTCGCCCTGCCGTTCCCGCAGAGCTGCTACCGCAGGTCTCCCGCCGGGGAGGACCTGGTCCTGCTCGACAGCCACCTGGCGGGGTGCGTCTCGGCCGCCCTGGCCGGTGCGCTCGACGAGCGTCGGCGGGCGGCGCTGCGCAGCGGCATCGCCACCGTCCACCGGATACTTCCCGAGCTGGCCGACGACCCCGGGGCCGCCGACTACTTCAGCCGGCTGCGCGAACTCGCGGTGCTGGCCGGGGAACTCTGACCGCGCCGGAGCCGCGCGGGCAGGGGGCGGCGCGTCCGTGCGGGGGCGCGCCGACCGTGTCGTTCGCGCGCCCCCGAGGAGGCAGATTGACGGATCGTCAGCCCGGGAAGATCCACCGATGGTGGACGACCGATCGGGCGGAACCCCGGCCGCGCGGCGGTCCGGGCGGGTGATCCGGGCGGTCCGCCCACATGACCGGGCCCCTTGTGGGAACGCGCACCAGCAGGAACCGGACCACCGGAGGCACCGCATGCAACTGACCATGCTTCTGCTGCTCACCCCCCTCGTCCTCGCCGCGGCCGTCACCGCGACCCGCACCCCCGCCCGCCGCGGCCGCCACCGCGCCGACCCGCGCGAACCCCGCGCCTGAGCCCCGCCCGCAGCACCGCGCCCGCAGCACCGCGCCCGACCGCCGTCCGCGGGCCCCGCCGCCCGGCGGTATCGTGCGGGTAGGAACGAGGCACGGGGGCGGGGCAGTGGGTACGACGGACGGGGACGCGGTGCGGGCGGCGGTCGAGGCCGGTGCGGCCCGGCTGCGGGAGGCCGGGCGCGGGGTGCTGTACGTCTGCGGGCCGGCGGGCAGCGGGCGCAGCGCTGTCCTGGCCGGGATCGCCGCCGCCGATCCGGAGGCCGTCCTGGTCGACGCCGCCGGGCGGAGCCTCGCCTCGGTGGTGGGCGAACTCACCGAACGCACCGGCCTGTTCGGCGGATGCCCGGACCGCCGCGCCGGGCAGCCCCCGCGCGCCGGACGGTTCCGCACCGTCCTGGTGGCCAACCCCCACTCGGCCGGCCCGTTCGTCGACGGCCGCGACCCCGCCCGGCTGCGGGCGCTGCTCGACGGCGCGGCCGCCGCCTCCCGGCAGCGCCGGCTGCGCCTGGTCGTCGAACGGGAACCCCTCCCCGCGCCGCCCGCCCCGCCCCGCTCCGGCGCCTGGGTGGACGTACTGGAGTTGACGGATCATCAGGGTGGTTTCCAGGTAAGCGAGTTGGAGTGGGAACTGCCCGCCGGGGCGGTCGCCGCGCTGCGGGCGCTCGCCCACGCCCGGCTGCGCCGCCTCCCCGCCGAGGGCTGGGACGCGCTCTGCCGGGCCGCCGGCGTCGACCCCGCCGACCGGAAGGCCGCCGCCGACTCCCGCTGGGTGCTGCGCCACCCGGACGGCTTCGCCCTGCACGGCCGGGCCCCCGCCGAGGAGTTGCGGCAGGGGCCCGGCCCGTCCGCCGCCACGATCCACGCCCGGACGACCGACCTGCTGCTCGCCGCCCCCGGCCCCGTGACCGGCTGGGCCGCCCGCTCGCTGCCCGGCCACGCGCTGGCCGCCGGGCGCTTCGACCAACTGCTGGACGACGCCCGGGCCTTGGCCCACGTCCCGCAGGACGCCCTGATCGACGCGCTCCGCACCGCGTACGCGGACCGCGCCGCCGCCCACGGCACCCACGCCGCCGCGCTCGCCTACCTGGCCGGCCTCGCCCTGGACGACGCGCCGCACGGCGAGTGGGTCGCCCGGCTCGCCCACGACGCCCACCTGCGGGGGCAGTTCGCGCGCGCCGAGGCGCTCGCCGCCGCCTGTCCCGAGCCGCTGCCGTTCCGCACCCTCTGGGCGCACTGGCGCCCCAACGGCGACTCCGAGCCGCTCGCCGACCCCTGGCACACCGCCGAGATCCACACCGTCGCCGCCGTCGAGTACCGGGGCGCCCCCGCCGTCCTCACCGAGGACGAGGACGACGTCCGGTTCGTCCGCTGCGCCGCCACCGGCGCCCTGCTGGCCGGACCGCTCGACGCGGACCCCGCCGACCTGCGGCGCACCCCCGGGCCCGACCCGGCGGTCCGCCCGCGCGGCCGGTCCACCGAACTCCCCGACCGCTCCGGCGCCCCGCGCACCTTCCACCACCCCGACGCCGAAACCTCCGGCGCCGTGGGCGAGTTGCTGGTGCTCGCCGACGAGCGCGGCGCCTGCGCCGTCCGGGTCGACCCCGACCTGCTCGACCCGCGTCCCCGCCCGTCCGGCAGCCGGGTCGGCCGGCACCTCCGGCTCGCCCCGCGCCGCCACGACCCCGCCGACCTGCCGCCGCTGCCCGCGCTGCTCGCCCGGGTCTTCGGTCCGGACCGGCTGCACCGCTTCGACCCGGCGCCGGACACCGTCACCGACCCGGTGGCCCGGGACCTGCTCACCACCGTCGGCCTGCCGTCCTTCGAGAGCGGCGCCGGCTACTGGCTCACCCCCGAGGACGGCCTGCCCGCCCAGCCCTGGGCGCCCCGGCCCGGGGCCGAACTCCCGCCCGGCGCAGGCCCGTTCCACCTGATCGGCGGCTGGCTCGGCGCCTACCTGATGCTGGACGGCGGCGACGGCCGGGTGCTGCGGATGATCCCCGCGCACTGGCCCGCCGACTCCGTCCCGCACGAGCCGCTGATCGGTACCACCCTGCCCCGCTTCCTGACCGCCGTCGCCCTCCAGGAGTAGTACCGGGCCCTGGACCGGACCTCCGGCGCGCTCGACCGGGACGAACTCGCGGCCGAACTCGCGCTCCGGCTCCCCGGGATCGACCCCGAGGCCGTCGCCACCGACTCCTGGCAGCACGTCCTCGGCTCCGACCCCTGGGGATGACCGGCGGCCTGGGTCGGCCCGGCCCGGGTCAGCGCTGCCCGGGTCGGTCCTGCTCGGGCGGGAGCGCGGCCACCGCCAGGGCGACGGCCTCCGCGACGCTCGCCACAGTCGTCCCGGCGGCCGGTTCGGCCGACCTGCCCCGGACCAGGAAGGTGCCGTCGAAGAGGGGCTGGATCGCCGCGCCCACCCGTTCGAAGGGAAAGGCGGTGTTGCTGGCGAACCACAGCGTGTAGTGGCTGGTGACCGGGTACAGGCGGCGCAGCCGGGGCTCGGCGAAGGCCGCCTCCCACAGCGGTTTCATGAAGTCCGGCCATGGGAAGACGCTGTGCTCGAAGCGCTGCAGGCGTGAGCGCCACTCCAGTTCGACCCGGTCGAGCGGTGTGCGCTCGTGGACGAAGGCCCAGTCCTCGACGTGCAGGAACGGGGCCGTGCGCCGGATCGCCGCCAGGTCGGCCCCCGCGAGCCAGGTGGAGACGGCGCGGACGGCGGCGGTCAGGTCCGGCGCGCCGCCCTGGGCCAGCACCGCCCGGCCGCGGCTCAGCGTCAGGTGCGGGGCGGAGTCGTCCCGAAGCCAGTGGAGGCGCGCCCGGCTGCCCGTCTCGGTCGCGTCCGACTCGAACTTCGCCCAGCACCAGGCCAGCTCGCTCGGCGCGGGCAGGGCGACGCCGGCCGCGGCGGCGAGGCGGGCCAGTTCGGCCCCCAACTCGGCTGCGGCCGCATCGCGTTCGGCCTGGGTCTCGTACCTGGGAGCACTCATGCCGCGGAGTGTAGTTCGGGCACCTCCCCGGGTGAGGGGCGGAGTACGTCCCGGCGCCCGGACGGTTCACTTCGGCGTCACCTTGCGGACTTCCGGCGGACGCGTGCGGAGCGGGTGCGGATGGCTGGATGGGTGCGGCGGAAATCCGTCGATCCGACCAGCAGGAGAGCAGATGATGACCGGCACCGTGTCCGCAGCCCCGTCGCGCCACCGCCACCCGAGCCGCCGGGCCGCGCTCGCCGCCGCGTCCGCGCTCGCCCTCGGCGGCCTCACCGCCGTCGCCGCGCCCGCCACCGCCGCGCCGGTCGTCGCGGGACAGGCCGGCGACCGGGCCGCCGCGCTCGCCGCCCGGCCCGGCGACCTGCTGGACGTGACGCTCGATCAGCTGCACCCGACCCAGAGCGCGATCGGCTACGACGAGGTCTACTACAAGCTCGGCCGGTACGCCTCGAACAAGGACCAGCTGAACGGCAACATCAACAAGCGCTTCGACGACTGGTGCTCCACCAACGGCCAGGGCACCGTCGCCGCCGCCCCCGCCGGCGCCACCCTCGCCGACCCGAACAGCTTCACCTGCACCCTCGCGGTCGGGCAGGAGACCGAGGCCAGCCGCGCCGAGATGAAGACCGCCGTGGTCGGCCCCGGCGGCGAGCTCTACCTGACCGACGGTCACCACACCCTGACCTCCCTGCTGGAGACCGCCGACGGCGGGCCGAAGCTGCACATCCGGCTGATCGTCAAGGCGAACTACAGCAAGCTCGCCAAGGCCGAGTTCTGGCAGGCCATGCAGGAGCACAAGTGGGTGCGCCTGGTCAACGAGAACAGCGCCCCCATCACCGTCGACCAGTTGCCCACCCGCCTCGGCCTGGCCAACTTCCACGACGACCCGTACCGCAGCCTGGTCTACTTCACCCGCGACATCGGCTACACGGTGCCCGACGCTGCCGCCGAGTTCCTCGAGTTCCAGTGGGGCGACTGGCTGCGCGCCCAGGGCATCGCGCTGCCCGGCTCCTACGACAACAAGGACCTCGCCTCTTACCTCGGCGCGGTGCGCACCGCCTCGCAGGCGATGTCCGCCATCCCCGGCGACACCGTGATCTCCGGCGGCGCGACCGCCGACCAGCTCGGCCGGCTCACCCCCTGGAACGCCGGGAAGAAGCCCACCGGCGGCGAGTTCGGCAAGCTCAGTGCCCCGATCACCGAGGCCAAGCCCGGCAAGCTCGCCTACGCGCTGGACTTCCGCGCCAAGCTCCCCGCCACCCCGGCCTGCACCACCACCGTGACCGGCGCCCACAACGGCCCGCTCACTGTCGCCACCGGCACCACCTGCCTGCTGAACGCCCGGCAGAACGGCCCGATCGTGGTCCGCGCGGGCGCGAACCTGGTGGTCAGGGGCTCCGACGTGAACGGCCCGCTGCAGGCCGTCGGCGCGGGCACCGTGCAGATCTGCGGTGCGGTCTGGACCGGCCCGCTCAGCATCGTCAACACCCGTGACCGCCTCACCCTCACGGGCCCCGGCTGCACCCCCGACCGCTTCACCGGCCCCCAGCAGCTGGTCGGCAACCCCGTCGGCTGACGCCCTGTCACAAGACCCTGACGGCCTGTCGGCCCACGCCCCGAGCCCGGCCCCGTCCCTGACCGACCGCACCGGTCCGGGGGCGGGGCCGCCGCCTTCCCCGGTCCGGAGCAGTGCGACGGGGTTTCCTGTTGTCAGTGGCGCTGGAGAGGCGGATTCCCTTGCTTCGGAGCACAGTTGACGGTTCGACGGTGGAACGTTCGGCGGGCGGGTGGCGGAATGGTGTAGAAGTGCGGATGCCGTGTGCGCGTGGCGCGCCGTCCGTTCGTCGACCGTGGAGACACCCCCGTGACCCAACCGCCGCCCCAGTACCCTTCGCAGCCGATACCGCAGTACGGCGGCTGGCCGCCCCCGCAGCCCCCGCCGTACCCGCCGGTGCCGCCCGGGGCGGGGCGGAAGTGGTGGCAGCACCCGGCGCTCGCCGTGGGGGCGCTCGTCCTGTTCCCGCCCGGCGGTATCGCCCTCACCTGGCTGGGCCGGTGGAACCGGGCCGCGAAGGTGATCGCCACCGTCCTCTCCACGCTGTGGTTCTTCGCCCCGTTCATGGGAACCCCGCCGAAGGACCCGGTGCCCGTCGCCGCAGGTGGGACGGCGCAGCCGCCGAGCTTCCTGGGGCAGAACCTCAAGGACGCCAAGTCCGGTGCGCAGAAGGCCGGTTACGACTCGGTCTCGCACGACGCCACCGAGAAGGACGCCGGGCAGTGGGCCGACGGCAACTGGACGGTGTGCTTCCAGAGCCTGACGGCGAAGAAGACCGGCTCGAAGCCCGTGCTCGACTTCGGGGTGGTCCGGAACGGGACGCCCTGCCCCGCCGCCGACAACGAGGCGGTCCGCGAGCTGAAGATGCCCCAGCTCGTCGGTCAACCCTTCGCCAAGGCCGCCGAGGCACTCGCCCCGCTCTCCCTCCAATCGGTCAAACCCACCGGCGCCTACACGAACGTCACCCTCCCCGCCGCCGTGGACGACTGGACGGTCTGCTTCCAGGACCCGAAGGAGGGCCGGACGATCCCGGACCCGAAGACCACGGCCGCCCGCCTCGCCCTCACCGCCCCCGGCACGCCCTGCCCGGCGAACGAGAACACCGCACTCCCCCCGCCGCCCGCACCCCCGACCTCCGCACCCCCGGCCACGACGCCCCCGCCCGCGGAGAACGGCACCACCACCTCCGGCGGCACCTCCAATGGCAGCTCCAGCAGCGGCGGTTCGACGAGTGGCGGTTCGGCCACCGGTGGTTCGACGAACGGTGGTTCAGCGAGCGGGGGCTCCAGCAGTGAGGGCTCCAGCAGTGGGGGATCGACCGTTGGCGGTTCGTCGAGCGGTGGCTCCAGCGGCGGAGGGACGTCGACCACCGGCGGAGGTTCGGACACCGGCGGCGGTGGCAGCGCCGGGGGCGTCACCCCGGGCGCGTTCTGCTCGACCCCCGGCGCCACGGGCATCGGCAAGGCCAACGGACGGACCTACACCTGCAAGGGGCCCGAGCCGTACCGCTGGCGTTCCTAGCCCGGCTGCGCCGGAAGACCCGGCCGCGGCGCCCAACTCCGCTGAGGGTGGGGCGCCGTGGCGGGCGCAGCCATTCGGCTGCGGTGGACGCGGCGCAGGCAGGGCGATGCGCGCGAGCGGGCGGGAGTCGAAGCGGGAACGGTGGGGTGAGGCTGAGGGGGCCGTCCCGGTCGCGGGGGTGTGAAAGTTTCGCGGGTCGGGGGTGGGGCGGGGCACCGTGCGGGCGGGGGGCGGGTGGGGTGCGGAGGAGGGGTGCGGGTGCTGGTGGGGCGGGGGACGGGCGGGGGGAAGGCTCGGGGGTGCGGGGAGTCGGGGCTGTGCGGAGGCTGCCGCCGGGGTGGGTCGGGGCGCTAGCATCGGCCGCGGTGCGCTGCGGGAGCGCTCCCACGCTCTGGTTCTCGCAACGTTCCCGGTCAGGCCGCTGCCACCAGGCGGCCGTCCGTCTCTCCCACCCGAGAGCAACCCCACGGAGGACACCGTGCACACCCCCGACCCCCACCGGCCCGCCGCCGGGGCCGCCCGGCCCGGCCGGCGCGCCACCGCGCTCGCCGTCTCCGCCGCGCTCGCCGCCGTCGCCCTGGTCGTGGCCGCCCAGGGCGGCGCCGGAGCGGCGGTACAGGGCAGCTTGCCCGCCGACACCCCGTTCTACCAGGACCCGGCCTCGCAGGTCGCCAAGTGGGTCGCCGCCAACCCCGGGGACTCCCGCACCCCGGTGATCTCCAAGCGGATCGCCAGCCAGCCGCAGGCCGTCTGGTTCGCCAACTACCGCCCCGACAGCGTCACTTCGGACGTCCGGACGATCACCTCGGCGGCCGCGCAGTCCGGCCGGGTGCCGGTCGTGGTGGCCTACATGATCCCGAACCGGGACTGCGGCGGCGCCTCCGCCGGCGGCGCGCCGGACCTCGCCTCGTACGACGCCTGGGTGGGCAAGTTCGCCGCCGGGCTGGGCAGTTCGCGGACCGTCGTGGTCCTGGAGCCGGACTCGATCGCGCTCACCACCTGCCTGAGCGCCCAGCAGCAGAGCGACCGCTTCGCCTCGCTGTCCCGGGCCGTCGGCACCATTCACGCCGCCAACCCGAACGCCAAGGTCTACCTCGACGGCGGGCACTCGGCCTGGAACTCCGCCACCGAGCAGGCCAACCGGCTGCGCGGCGCGGGCGTGCTCAACGCGGACGGCTTCTTCACCAACGTCTCCAACTTCAACACCACGGCCAACGAGACCTCCTTCGCCCACAACGTGCTGAACGCGCTCGGCAACCCCGGCAACCTGCACGCCGTCGTCGACACCAGCCGCAACGGCAACGGCCCCGCGGGCAGCACCTGGTGCGACCCGTCCGGCCGGAAGATCGGCAACTACCCCACCGCCGCGACCGGCGACAGCGCGATCGACGCCTACCTGTGGATCAAGCTCCCGGGCGAGGCCGACGGCTGCGCCGCCGCCGCGGGCACCTTCGTGCCGGACATCGCCTACCAGTTGGCCGTCAACGCGGCCGACCCGACGGCGCCCCCGTCGACGCCCACCCCGACGCCCACGACCCAGCCGCCCACGTCGCAGCCCCCGACCAGCCAGCCCCCGACCTCGCAGCCGCCGACCAGCCAGCCGCCCGGCGGGAACGCGGCCTGCTCGGTGGCGTACCGGGCGAACTCCTGGGCCGGGGGCTTCACCGCCGACGTCACGGTGAAGAACACCGGCGGCGCGGCGCTCGCCGGCTGGACGGTCGGCTGGACCTACCCCGGCGACCAGAAGATCACCAGCGCCTGGAACGCCAAGGTGGTGCAGAGCGGGGCCGCCGTGACCGCGAGCGACCTCGGCTACAACGGCGCGCTCGCGCCCGGTGCCGCCACCAACTTCGGCCTGCAGGCGACCTACGGCTCCAACAACACCGCGCCCACCGCCTTCACCGTCAACGGCAGCGCCTGCACCACCGCCTGAGCCGCCCTCCCCGCCCCGTCGGCCACCCCCACCCGTGGGTCGGCGGGGCACCTTCCGGTCCGGGGCCGGTCGAGGCGTCAACGGGTGTTCTCAGGGCCGGAGTTGAACGGCCGTCACCATCACGTACCCGACCAGCAGGCCGAACAGGCAGACCGCCGTGACGTAGCGCGGCGTGAACGGCAGCCCCGCCAGCGCCGGGTAGAGCAGGACGGCGCCGCCGGCGGCCACGTCGGCGAGGTAGAGCCCGTCCGGCGGGACGATCCCGGTGCTGTGGGCCGCCCACCCCGTGGCGATCAGGAACCCCGTCAGCAGGGTGAAGCCGGAGAGCAGCCCCGAACCGATCGCGCCGAGCGTCGGATGCGGCTCCGGGTACGGCTCGCCCGCCGGGACCTCCGGGCGCAGCCGGTCCGCCACCGCGAGCGAGCCGACGGCCAGGGCCATTGCGGCGAGGGCGCCGAGCAGCGGAACGGGATTCATCGGCTCCTCCTGGAGAACGCGAAGTGCTGCCCCGCCAGCGCGGCGAGCGCGGCCGGCAGCAGGACGGTGACGATCATGACGGTGGCCCAGACCGACGGCTCGATCGTGCCGGGCGCGGCCGGACCGTCCGGCGGTGGCGGTGGGGCGGCGACCACGGCCGCCGTGGCGGCGGACGGCGAGACCGGCGCCGCTGGCGAGGCGGACGGCGTGGGAGTGGGGACGGGCGAAGGCGGCGGGGGCGGTGCGCTCACGACCGTTGCCGGGGACGGACTCTGACGCACCGTCGGATACGAGGCGGCGGCCGGGGCCGGGGGTGGTTTCGACGGCGGCGTGGCGGTGTGGGGCGGTGGGGCGGCCGGAGTCGGGACGGCGGACGGCGACGGGGACGGAGCGGGAGCAGGAGAGGGCGAGGGGGAGGGGGAGGAGGAGGGGGAGGGCGAGGGGCTGGTGGTCGGGGTGGGTGAGGGTGTCGGAGCGGGGCTCGGGCTCGGGCTCGGGTCCGGGCAGTGCCACGGTGGGTGGTGGTGATGCGGTGGGTGCGGGTGGGGGTGCGGTGCCCACCGGGGGAACGGGGGCGGGAATGTGCTGGGGGCATGGTCCATTGCCCGATCATCCGACCGCCCGGGCGGCGGTCGGAAGTCGTTCGTGAGCAGTCCGCGCCGAAACCGCACGGGGTGGTGAACCGATTCGGGGCACGGTGGAACGTCCGGTCGGTGATCGGGCGTCAGTTCGCCGAGTCGGGCCGAGCGGGCGCGGTGGGCGTCGCGGGCGCGGTGGGCGGCGGGGGCGTCGTGGGTCCGGCGCCCCCGGTGCGGGCGGCGAGCAGGGCGACCGCGGCGGCGGCCAGCACCGGCCAGCCGGTGCCCAGCAGCAGGGCCAGGACGGCGGGGGCGCAGACGATCGCGGCCAGCCGCGCCGCCCCGTCCAGGACTCGGACCGCCGAGGTGACGCAGCCGAGGTAGACGGAGAGGAACAGCGCGGTCGGGACGGACACCAGCTGGGAGGTGGTCAGGACGCCGGTGCCGACCAGGGCGACCAGCGGGACGCCGGTCAGCGCGGTGGCGCCGACGACGGCGAACGAGCCGCGCCGGCCGGCGGCCGCACCCGAGGGGAGCAGGGCGTCCAGCAGGGCGGCCGCGCCCGTCAGGTAGGTGTTGGTGGCGGCCAGCGTCAGCACCAGCGCCGCGCCCGCCGCCAGCAGTGCCCCGGGCGCGCCGACCGCGGCCCGCATCAGGTCGGCGAGCGGGACGGAGCCGCCCGCGCCGGGGCCGAGCACGGCGACGGTGGCGGCGGCCAGCGCCAGGCAGAGCAGCGAGGTGACGGCGAAGGCGATCAGCACCACCCGGCGGAGCTGGCGGCGCGGGTCGCGCAGCCGGGTGGTGAGCGAGGCGGCGGCCTCCCAGCCGACGAAGGCGAACATCAGCGGCGGGGCCGCCTGCGCGACGCCCGTCCAGCCGTGCGGCAGGAACGGCGTCCAGTGCGCGGCCCGCGCGGACGGGGCCGAACCCAGCACCGCGAACAGCACCAGCGCCACCAGGGCGGAGACCAGGGCGAGTTGGAGGCCCGCGCCGGTGCGCACCCCCAGCAGCCGGACCGCCAGCACCAGGGCCAGCAGCACCAGCGCGGCCCGCACCGCCGTCGCCTCGTCCGCGCCGAGGGCCGCCGCCGCGTAGCTGCCGCCGATCAGGCAGACCACCGGCGCGCCCGCCACCACGCCCGCCAGGAAGCACCAGCCGGCGGCGCGGCCGGCCCGGGTGCCGAGGCCGGCGGCGGTGTACCCGGCGACGCCGCCGGTCGAGCCGAGCCGGGTACCGAGCGCGCAGAACACCGCGGCGATCAGGCCGGAGAGGCCGAGCAGCGCCAGCCAGGCGAGCAGCGAGGCCGGCCCGGCGGCCCGGGCGGCCAGCCCCGGGAGCAGCAGCAGGCTGGGGCCGAGCAGGGCCCCGATGTAGAGGGCGGAGGCCCCGGCGGTGGACAGGTGGGCGCCGGACGGGTCGGCGGCGGAGCCGGGACGGGGGCGGGACGGTGCCGCGGTGTCGGTCATGAGGTGATCATGGCCCCGAACGCGCGGCACGCGCTGGCGATTTACGCCCCGAACGCGGCCCGGAACGGCATCTTCCACCAGGATCCGGCCGCTATGGTGCACAGCATGCCGAGCACTCCGTACGACCGCATCGATCGTGCCATCCTGGAGCACCTCCAGCGCCACGGCCGCACCGCCAACGTCGACCTCGCCGAGGCCGTCCGGCTCTCGCCGTCCTCCTGCCTGCGGCGGACGAAGGCGCTGGAGGCGGACGGCGTGATCAGCGGCTACCGGGCCGAACTCGACCGGGAAGCCGTCGGGTTGGGCCTGACGGTGTTCATCGCGCTGCGGGTCGAGCAGCACTCCCGGGAGACTTCGCGGCAGATCGAGCAGAAACTGTGCGCGATCCCCGCCGTGGTCGCCTGTCACGTGGTCTCCGGCGAGGCCGACTTCCTGGTCGAGGTCGCCGTGCCCGATCTCGCCGCCTACGAGCAGGTCCTGCTGGACGACATCCTCGCCATCGGCCCGGTCCGCGACGCCCGCTCCACCTTCGCCATCCGCACCATCCGCTCCCGGGGCCCGCTGCCGCTCGACCGCTGGCCCGTCACCGGCCGGAGCCGTTAGGGCACGTATTCGGTTGTGATCAATTTGCGGGTTTCACTCTCGTGGTCGCGCCTCGTCCGGTAGATCCTGTTGTGTGACGCGAGTGCAACTGA